>DASYUQ010000164.1 GCA_036001065.1 Candidatus Methylomirabilota bacterium | reverse complement strand
GGCTCCGACGGGTGCGGGATCTTCGAGTTCAACGCGTCCCGCCTGACCTACGACGTGGTGGCCAGCCACAACTTGTCTGGCCCGTACATCGAGGCCATCCGAGCGACGGCGATCGACCCGCGGAAGGGCATGATCGGGCGCGCGACCGAGACCGGCCAGCCGGTTCAGGTGGCCGATATCGAGACGGGTGGGGGCACGCTGTACCGGGAGATCACCCTGCGGGAGGGCTTCCGGGCGCTGCTGGCGGTTCCCATGAGCGGGAACAACGACACCCGGGGCATCGTGCTCTTTCGCCGTTCTCCGGGCAGCTTCGACGATCGCGTCGTCACCCTCCTCACGGCGCTGGCCAGCCAGTCGAAGGTCGCCATCGAGAACGCCCGGCTCTTCCAGGAGATCGACGACAAGAGCCGCCAGCTGGGGGTCGCCAATCAGCACAAATCGGAGTTCCTCGCCAACATGTCCCACGAGCTGCGCACACCGCTCAACGCGGTCATCGGATTTTCCGAGGTCCTGCTCGAGCGGATGTTCGGCGAGCTGAACGACAAGCAGGAGGAATATCTTCAAGATATCGTCTCCTCGGGCCGGCATCTGCTGTCCCTCATCAACGACATCCTCGACCTCTCCAAGATCGAGGCCGGCCGTATGGAGCTCGAGCTCAACGCCTTCGACCTCCCGGCGGCGCTCTCCAACGCGCTCACGCTCGTGCGTGAGCGCGCCGTCCGCCGCGGGATCCACCTCGACCTCACGGTGGACGGGCGGCTCGGGACCATCGTCGGCGATGAGCGGAAGTTCAAGCAAATTTTGCTCAACCTCCTCTCCAACGCCGTCAAGTTCACGCCCGAGGGCGGACGGGTGACGGTCGCGGCCGCGCTCGCCGATGGCTCGGCGGAGGTCTCGGTCAGCGACACCGGCATCGGCATCGCGCCGGAGGATCAGGAGGCGATCTTCGAGGAGTTCCGCCAGGCCGGCGGGGACTACGCCAGCAAGCGCGAGGGGACGGGGCTGGGGCTGACGCTGGCGAAGAAGTTCGTGGAGCTGCACGGCGGGAAGATCTGGGTCAAGAGCGAGGCGGGCCGAGGTTCGACGTTCACGTTCACGTTGCCGATGGGGCCCGGCGCGAGCAACCGGACGGAAGGAGGAGCCGATGCGTAACGACCAGCCAGGCTGGAGCCGACGGGATTTCCTGCATCGGCTGACGCTGTCCGGAACCGCGGGTCTCCTCGGCTTGCGCGCGGAACCCGCGGACGCGGAGCCGCCCCCCGAGACGAGGAGGATCAGGCTCGTCCAGATCGCGGGCGTGTGCGTGGCGCCCCAGTACGTGGCCGAAGAGTTGCTCAAGAGTGAGGGGTTTAACGACGTCCAGTATGTCAAGTTCGAGGCCACGCCGTACAAGGGGTTCGCCTCCGGCGAAGTCGACCTCAGCATGGCCTTCGTCGCGCCCTTCATCATTCAGGTGGACGCGGGCGTGCCGATCGTGCTTCTCGGCGGGGTTCACGTCGGCTGTTACGAGCTGTTCGGGACGGAGCGTGTGCGGGCGATTCGCGACCTCAGCGGAAAGATGGTCGCCGTGCCCGAGCTGGGCTCGCCGCACCACGTCTTCGTCGCCAGCATGGCAGCCTACGTGGGCCTGGACCCGAGCCGGGACATCAACTTTGTCACGTATCCCGCGGCCCAGTCGATGCAGCTCCTCGCGGAGCGAAAGATCGACGCGTTGATGGGCTTTCCCCCGATCCCGCAGGAGCTTCGGGCCAAGAAGATCGGCCATGTCGTCGTCAACAGCGGGGTGGACCGGCCCTGGTCCCAGTACTTCTGCTGCATCGTCGCCTCGAATCGAGAGTTCGTGCGGAAGCACCCGGTGGCGACGAAGCGGGCGCTGCGCGCGGTCTTGAAAGCCGCCAATCTCTGCGCGGCGGAGCCGGAGCGCGCTGCGCGAGTCGTGGCCGACAAAGGGTACCGCTATGACTATGCCCTGCAGACGATGAAGGAGATTTCATACGCCAGATGGCGGGAATACGATCCGGAGGACGCCGTGCGCTTCTACGCGCTCCGGCTGCACGAGGCGGGGATGATCAAGTCGGGCCCCCAGAAGATCATCGCCCAGGGCACGGACTGGCGCTTTCTCAATGAGCTCAAGAAGGAGTTGAAGGGATGAACAGACGCCACTGGTCGCACGCGATGTTCCTCATCCTCGCCCTGGCCGCGGTGCTCCTGGTGCCGGCGGCCAGCGCTCAGCAGTCGGCCAAGGAGAAGCTGGGCGCGGTGGACTTCCAGGTGTCGTGCACGCCTGCGGCCCAGGCCCAGTTCAACCGGGCGGTGGCGCTCCTCCATTCGTTCTGGTTTCCGGAGGCGGCCAAGGCCTTCCCGGCCGTCGCCCAGACCGATCCGAGCTGCGCCATGGCCCACTGGGGGATGGCCATGACCTTGCTGGGCAACCCGCTGGCCGCCCCGCCGCCGCCCAAGGCGCTCAAGGATGGCTGGGCCGCGGTGGAGCAAGCCAAGATGGTCGCCGCCAAGACCCCGCGCGAGCGGGATTACATCGCCGCCATCGAGCAGTTCTACAAGGACGCGGACAAGCTCGACCACCGCCCGCGCGCCCTCGCCTACGAGAAGGCGATGGAGCAGCTCTCTCAGCGCTACCCGGATGACCGGGAGGCGGCGGTGTTCTACGCGCTCGCGCTGAACATGACGTTGGTGCCGACCGACAAGACCTACGCCAACCAGCTCAAGGCGGCCCGGATCCTCGAGAAGGTCTTCTCCGAGAAGCCGGAGCATCCGGGGGTGGCCCACTATCTGATCCACAGCTACGACTTTCCGCCCATCGCGCCCCAGGGCCTGGGCGCGGCCCGGCGCTACGCGGCCATCGCGCCCTCGGCGCCGCACGCGCTCCACATGCCCTCGCACATCTTCACGCGGCTCGGGTACTGGGAGGAGTCGATCGCCACGAACCGCACGTCCGCGAACGTGGCGAAGGACGAGGTGAACGTCTCGCACCCGGGTGCCGGCTCGTACAACGCGCTCCACGCGATGGACTACATGATGTACGGCTATCTCCAGCTCGGCCAGGATCGGGCGGCCGCGGCCGTGCTCGAGGAGACCAGGGGGTACAAGACGGTGGACGTGGAGCACTTCGCCGCCGCCTACGCCTTCGCCGCGATGCCGGCGCGTTATGTGATCGAGCGCCGGCGGTGGACAGAGGCCGCCGCGCTGACCCTCCACCCGCCGCAGCTGTCCTGGCAGAAGTTTCCCCAGGCCGAGGCGGTCACCATCTTCGCCCGGGGGCTGGGCGCGGCGCGCAGCGGGGATGTTGCGGGGGCGCAGCGGGACGTCGCGCGGCTGGCGACGCTGCGCGACGCCCTGACGCAGGCGAAGAGCGCGTACTGGGCCGAGCAGACGGAGATCCAGCGTATGGTGGTGTCGGCCTGGGTCACCCTGGCCGAAGGCAAGCGCCAGGACGCGCTGACGCTGATGCGCTCGGCGGCCGAGCGTGAGGAGGCGACTGAGAAGCACCCGGTGACGCCGGGGCCGATCCTGCCGGCCCGCGAGCTGCTCGGGGAGATGTTGCTCGAGCTGGGCCAGTCAACGCCGGCGCTCAAGGAGTTCGAGGCCTCGCACAAGGTCGAGCGCAACCGCTTCCACGGGCTGGCGGGCGCCGCGCGGGCGGCGGAGCTGGCCGGCGACGCGGCCAAGGCGCGGACTTACTACACGCAACTGGTGACGCTGGCCGCCAAGGCCGACAGCGAGCGCCCCGAGGTGCAGCGGGCCAAGGCGTTCCTCGCCAAGAAGTGAGGGAGCTGAAGGGATGATCAGCCGACGCGAGTTCTTGCGCGGGCTGACTGTCGCCGGTCCCGCGACTGTTCTGGCGTCGCGGTCGGAGCGGGCGGCGGCAGAGCCGCCCCCCGAGACGACGACGCTGCGACTGGCTCAGACCCCATTCGGCGTCTGCATCGCGCCCCAGTACCTGGCTGAAGAGCTGCTGCGGAGCGAGGGGTTCACCGACATCATGGTGGACAGGGGCTATGCCAGGGACTACGACTACGCTCTCCAGACACTCAAGGCGCTTGCCTATACCAGGTGGCGCGAGTACGACCCCGAGGACACGATCCGCTTCTACGCGGTGCGCCTGCACGAAGCAGGGATGATCAAATCCAGCCCGCAGAAGCTCATCGCCCAGGGCACCGACTGGCGCTTCCTCAACGAGCTGAAGAAGGAACTCAAGGCTTAGGGGTCCGCGCGCTGATGGAGGGCCCGATGAAGAGCCAAAGCGCGACGAGCTGCAGCCGGCGATACTTCGTGCGTGGGCTGAGTTTCGCCGGTGTCGCCGGCGTTCTCGGACTGCGCCCTCGCACCGTGGCCGCGGAGCCGCCGCCGGAGACAACGAAGCTGCGGCTCGTCCAAACCTCGAGTATCTGTTGGGCACCCCAGTACCTCGCCGGGGAACTCCTCCGGGCTGAAGGGTTTGTAGACGTGCAGTACGTGAAGATGGCGAGTGGCGTGATCTCGGAAGTCCTGGCGGCCGGCGAAGCCGACATCAGCATGAACTTCGTCGGGCCCCACATCATCCGGGTGGACATGGGCGACCCCATCGTGTTTCTGGCGGGCGCGCACGTCGGCTGCTTCGAGCTGTTCGCGAACGAGCCGATCCGCGCGATCCGTGATCTCAAGGGGAAGATCGTCGCCGTGGCATGGCTGGGAGGCCCTGAGCACATTTTTCTCTCCAGCATGGTGGCGTATGTGGGCCTGGACCCCCGCACCGATATCAGCTGGGCGAGGTTTCCGCCCTCCGAGTCGATGCGGCTGTTCGAAGACGGGCTGGTCGATGCCTTTCTGGCGTTCCCGCCGAGCCCGCAGGAGCTGCGCGCGAGGAAGATCGGACGCGTGGTGGTCAACAGCGCCATCGACCGGCCGTGGTCGCAGTATTTCTGCTGCGTAGTAACGGGAAACCGCGAGTTCGTCCGCAAGTACCCGGTCGCGACCAAGCGAGCGCTGCGCGCCATCTTGAAAGCGGCCGACCTCTGCGCGCTCGAGCCCGATCGGGCCGCGCGGGTCCTCGTGGACAAGGGCTACATCAGGCAGTACGAGTACGCCCTCCAGGCGATGAAGGATGTGCCGTACGGCAAGTGGCGGGTGTACGACCCCGAGGACACGATCCGCTTCTACGCGCTGCGTCTCCACGAGGCGGGGATGATCAAGTCGAGCCCGCAGAAGATCATCGCCCAGTCCACCAACTGGCGTTTCCTTAAAGAGCTGAAGAAGGAGCTCAAGGGGTGAAGGGGGACCGTCATGGATAGCCGGCGAGCTGATTACTGGAGCCGTCGCGAGTTCGTGGGCGGAGTGACGCTCGCGACTGCGGGTCTCCTCGGACTTACAGCCGGGCCGGGCGCGGCGGAGCCTCCGCCGGAGACGACGAAGCTCCGGCTGATCCAGATCCCTAGTATCTGTCGCAGCCCGCAGTACGTCGCCGAAGAGCTCCTGCGGAGCGAGGGATTCACCGAGGTGCAGTACGTCCAGAGAAGCGGGAGCGCCGAGGTCGCAGAGACCCTGGCGTCTGGCGAGGTGGACATCAGCATGGGGTTCGTCGGGCCGCTCGTGGTCAGGGTGGACGCCGGGGCCCCGATCGTGTTTCTCGCCGGAGGGCACGTCGGCTGCTTCGAGCTGTTCGGCACCGAGCGCGTTCGAGCAATCCGTGACCTGAAGGGCAAGACGGTCGCCGTGCCCGCGCTGGGGTTATCGAGTCAGCACACCTTTCTCGCGAGTATGGTGGCGTACGTAGGGTTGGACCCCCGCCAGGACATCAACTGGGTCACTCATCCACCTGGCGAGGCCATGCGGCTCTTCGCGGAGGGAAAGCTCGATGCCTTTCTCGGCTTCCCGCCAGAGCCCCAAGAGCTGCGGGCCCGGAAGGTCGGTCACGTCGTGGTCAACAGCGCCGTGGATCGACCCTGGTCCCAGTACTTCTGCTGCTTGACGGCGGGAAACCGAGAATTCGTCCGCAAGAATCCCGCGGCCACCAAACGAGCGCTGCGCGCGATTATGAAAGCCACCAACCTCTGCGCCCTCGAGCCGGAGCGCGTCGCCCGATCCCTCGTGAACAGAGGCTTCGCGGCGCGCTACGACTACGCCCTTCAGGCCATGAAAGAGATTCCCTATGGCAAATGGCGGGACTACGACCCCGAGGACACGATCCGCTTCTACGGCCTTCGCCTGCACGAGGCGGGGATGATCAGGTCGAGCCCCCAGAAAATCATCGCCCAGGGCACCGACTGGCGCTTCCTCAACGAGCTCAAGAAGGAGCTGAAGGGATGATCAGCCGGCGGGACTTCGTTCAGGGGCTGAGCGTTGCTGGACTTCTTGGATGGCGGCCGGAGTCGGCGGAGGCCGAGCCGCCGCCCGAGACGACGAAGTTCAGGCCCGTCGTCCGGATCGGCAGCGTCTGTACGGCCCCCCTCTACATGATCGAAGAGTTCCTGCATGGCGAGGGATTCATCGATGTGCAGTATGTCAAGAAGGAGACGACCGTCGGGCAGCGCCAGGCTATTGCCTCCGGCGAGGGCGACATGGCCGTCAATTTCTTGGCGCCAACCATCATCCTCGTAGACGCGGGGGACCCGATTGTCTTCCTGGCCGGGGTCCACGTGGGCTGCCTGGAGCTATTCGGGACGGACCGGGTCCGCTCGATCCGCGACTTGAAGGGGAAGACCGTCGCTGTGCCCGACCCGGGAGGCTCCCAACAGGTTTTCCTCGCCAGCATGATGGCATATGTGGGCCTGGACCCCCGCCAGGACGTCAAGTGGGTCACGCATCCACAAGCCGAAGCGGCACGACTGCTGGCAGAGGGGAAGATCGACGCCTTCCTGGCCATTCCGCCAGAACCGCAGGAACTCCGGGCGAGGAAGATCGGGCACGTGGTGGTCAACACCATGATGGACCGGCCCTGGTCCCAGTACTTCTGCTGCATGGTGAGCGGGAATCGGGAGTTCGTCCGGAAGCACCCCGTAGCCACCAAGCGGGCCCTGCGCGCGATCTTCAGGGCGGTCGACCTCTGTGCCCGCAAGCCCGAGCTGTTCGCCCGGTTCCTGGTGGACAGGGGCTACACAAAAAACTATGACTACGCCCTCCAGGCACTGAAGGAGATCCCCTATGGCACGTGGCGGCAGTACGACCCGGAGGATGCCGTGCGCTTCTACGCCCTCCGCCTCCACGAAGCCGGGATGATCAAGTCGAGCCCCCAGAAGATCCTCGCCCAGGGCACCGACTGGCGCTTTCTCAACGAGCTGAAGAAGGAGCTGAAGGGATGATCACGCGACGGCGCTTCGTGAGCGGCCTGGCGACCTCCGGGATGGCGGGTCTCCTGGGGTGGCGGCCGGAGCTGGCCGCGGCCGAGCCACCGCCCGAGACGCGCAAGCTGCGGCTGGCGCACTTCGGCAGTATCTGCGTGGCACCGCAGTACGTCGCGGAGGAGCTGCTGAAGATCGAAGGCTTCACCGAGGTGCAGCACGTCAAGGTCCCAGGGCCAGCCGAGATCTCGAGAGCCCTGGCCACGGGCGCCGCTGATGTCAACCTGCACTTCGCGGCACCGCTGATCATCGAGCTGGACGCGGGCGCCCCCCTCGTCTTGCTGGCCGGCGTCCATATCGGGTGCTTCGAGATGTTTGGGGCCGATCGGGTGCGCGCAGTCCGCGATCTCAAGGGCAAGACCGTCGCCGTGACCCAGCTCGGGTTGACCCAGCACGTCTTCCTCGCCAGCATGGTGGCCCACGTTGGCCTGGACCCGCGCCGGGACGTCAACTTCGTCGCCCACCCCCCGTCCGAGGCGAAGCAGTTGCTGGCCGAAGGCAAAATCGACGCATACCTCGGCTTTCCGCCTGACCCCCAGGAACTCCGCGCCAAGAAGATCGGGCACGTCGTGGTCAACAGTGCTGTCGACCGGCCCTGGTCGCAGTACTTCTGCTGCATGGCCACCGGGAACCGGGAGTTCGTCCGGAAGCACCCGGTGGCGACCAAGCGGGCGCTCCGCGCGATCCTGAAAGCGGCCGACGTCTGCGCCCTCGAACCGGAGCGCGCCGCCCGAGCCATCGTGGACAAGGGGTTCACGCCGCGCTACGACTATGCCCTCCAGACGATGAAGGATGTTCCCTATGACAAGTGGCGGGTGTACGACCCCGAAGATACGCTGCGCTTCTACGCCCTGCGCCTGCACGAAGCCGGAATGATCAAGTCCGGCCCGAACAAGATCATCGCCCAGGGTGTCGACTGGCGCTTCCTCAACGAACTCAAGAAGGAGCTGAAGGGGTGAACAGCCGCCGCGGCAGGAGTGGGACGCTGCTCGTCGCGCTCGCAGCCACCTTCTGCATCGGAACGGGTATCAGTCACGCCGCCGGGACGAGCAGTGGTCTGCCGAGAATCGGCGCCGCGCCCGACTTCACGCTGACCAACCAGGACGGCGCCCGCCTCACGCTGAGCGACCTCCGCGGGAAGGTGGTCGCCGTCACCTTCATCTATACGGGCTGCGCCGACACCTGTCCGCTGCTGACGGCGAAGATGGCCGCCCTCCAGAACCGCGTCGGCGCCGAGTTCGCCTCGAAGATCGTCTTCCTCTCGGTGAGCGTCGATCCTGAGCGCGATACCCCGGAGGTGCTCAAGCGCTATGCCCAGGCGCACGGCGCCAACCTGGCCGGCTGGCACTTCCTCACCGGCACGCCGGCGGAGATCAGAGAAGTCGCGAGGCGCTACGGCATCTACTACAAGAAGCAGCCACGGAGCGATATCGATCACACCTTCCTCACCTCCGTGGTCGATCAGCGCGGAACGCTTCGCGTCCAGTACTTGGGCGTGCGGTTCGATCCCGACGAGCTGCTGCGGGACTTGCGGAGCTTGCTGGGAGAGGCGCGGGCGAGATGACGGACTGGATCGTCAGGCTCGTCGCGCGCATCCCGGCGACCGTTCACGCCAAGCTCCTGGCGGCCTTCCTCGTGATCGTGGTGGACCTCATCATCGTCGGCGCGGTGGGCTTGCGGGCACTCAGCGACGTCAACCAACGCGCCGGGGATCTCGTCAAGCTCCAGCGGAAGATCGCCGCCTACCGCCAGCTCCAGCACGACACGACCGGACAGCTCTACAGCGTGGCCTCGACGCTCCTGGTGCCCGACGAGCGGACGCTGGAGGCGACCCTCCGCCAGCTCAACCAATTCGGCTACGACCTGGATCGGCTCCAGTTCGTGGCCAGGGACGAGGCGGAGCTGCTCGGTCAGGTGCGCCAGGACTACGACAAGTTTATCGACGTGGTCACGCGCGTCGTCCACCTGATCCACCGTGGCAGGGTGGCGGAGGGGCGGGAGCTGCAGCTCACGCAGGCGAGCCCCCTGGCCGACCGTCTCGAGCGCCTGACGAATCAACTCGTGAACAAGGCCGAGGCCGACATGGTGGCCAGCATCGAGGCGAGCGAAGCCGCCTATGCGACGTCGCGTTGGGTCGTCATCGGCTTCGCCGTGGGGAGCATCGGGCTGGCGCTCGGTCTGGGGTACGCGATCTCCTGGTCCCTGATCGGGCCGGTCATGCAGATGGAGGCGCGGCTCCGGCAGATCGCCGCCGGGGACTTCTCGCAACGGGTGGCCATCCCGAACCGCGACGAGCTGGGCGCCCTGGCGGCCAACCTGAACCGCATGAACGACGAGCTGGGCCGGCTCTACCGGCAGCTGGAGGCCGCCAACCGCCACAAGTCGGAGTTCCTCGCCAACATGTCCCACGAGCTGCGCACGCCGCTCAACGCGATCATCGGCTTCTCCGAAGTCCTCCAGGAGCGGATGTTCGGCGAGCTCAACGACAAGCAGGCCGAGTACATCCAGGACATCATCGGCTCGGGGCGGCATCTCCTCTCGCTGATCAATGACATCCTCGATCTGTCCAAGGTCGAGGCCGGCCGGATGGACCTGGAGCTCACCTTGTTCAACCTGCCCGCCGCCCTGGAGAACGCGCTCACCCTGATGAAGGAGCGCGCCAGCCGCCATCAGATCGCGCTCGAGCTGGAGGTGGACGGCCGGCTCGGCGAGGTCGCGGGCGACGAGCGCAAGGTCAAGCAGATCCTCCTCAACCTGCTCTCGAACGCGGTGAAGTTCACGCCCGAGGGCGGCCGCGTGGAGCTGCGGGCGGCGCTGGCCGATGGCGCGGTCGAGATCTCCGTCCATGACACCGGGATCGGCATCGCGCCGGAAGACCAGGAGGCGATCTTCGAGGAGTTCCGTCAGGTCGGGGGGGCCGACGCCCGCCAGCGCGAAGGGACGGGACTGGGACTCACGCTCACGAAAAGGTTCGTCGAATTGCACGGGGGCAGGATCTGGCTCGAGAGCGAAGTGGGCAAGGGCTCGACCTTCACCTTCACGCTGCCGGTGAGACCATGGCCAACGAGCTGATCCTGATCGTCGAGGACAACGAGAAGAACCGGAAGCTCTTGCGCGACGTGCTCCAGTTCAGGGGCTACCAGACCGTGGAGGCCGAGACGGGGGAGGACGCCGTTCGCCTGGCCCGCGAGCGGCACCCCGCCCTCATCCTGATGGACATCCAGCTGCCGGGGATCAACGGGATCACCGCGCTGGGGCAGCTCCGGAGTGATCCGACGACGCGCGCCATTCCGGTGATCGCCGTCACCGCCTCCGCGATGACGCACGACCGGCAGAAGATCATGGCGGCCGGCTTCGACGGCTACCAGACCAAGCCCATCAACGTGAAGGAGTTCCTGGCGGCGGTGCAGGCCATCCTGAGCCGGTCATGAGCGCCTCCGCCAGGATCCTGGTCGTCGACGATACCCCGAACAACGTCAAGCTCCTGGCCGACCTGCTCCGGGTCAAAGGCTACGTGGTGGTCACCGCGTCGTCGGGACCGCAGGCGCTGGAGCTCGTCGACAAGGAGCAGCCCGACCTGGTGCTCCTCGACGTGGTGATGCCGGAGATGAGCGGCTACGAGGTCTGCCGGAAGATCCGGGCCAATCCGGCCACGGCGGTGCTTCCGGTGGTGATGGTGACGGCCCTCGATCCCGCCCAGGAGCGGATCAAAGGCCTCGAGGCGGGCGCCGACGACTTCCTCACCAAGCCCATCAATCAGGCGGAGCTGCTGGCGCGCGTCCGCTCGCTGCTCCGGATCAAGACGCTCTACGATCAGCTGGAGAGCATCAACCGGAACCTGGAATCGGTCGTGCGGGAGCAGGTCGCGCAGCTCGAGCGTCTGGGACGCCTCAAGCGGTTCTTCTCCCCCCAGCTCGCCGAGCTGATCGTCTCCGGCGGCGCCGAGGATCCGCTCAAGAGTCACCGCCGGGAGGTGACGGTCGTCTTCCTCGACCTCCGGGGCTTCACCGCCTTCGCGGAGACGGCGGAGCCCGAAGAGGTCATGGGGGTGCTGCGGGAGTATCACGCGGAGATGGGCCGGCTCATCCTCGAGCACGAGGGCACGCTCGAGCGCTTCACCGGCGACGGGATGATGATCTTCTTCAACGACCCGCTGCCCGTGCCCAACCCGGCCGAGCGGGCCATCCGCATGGCGCTCGCCATGAGCCAGCGCGTGGCGGTCCTGGCCCAGGGCTGGCGCAAGCGCGGCTTCGACCTCGACTTCGGCGTGGGCCTCGCGCAAGGCTACGCCACGATCGGCGCCATCGGCTTCGAGGGCCGCTGGGACTACGGCGCGATCGGGACCGTGACGAACCTGGCCGCGCGTCTCTGCGGCGAGGCCAAGCCGGGCCAGATCCTCGTCCCCCGCCGCCTCTGCGGCGCCGTCGAGGATCTCGTGGAGGTGGAGCCGGTGGGCGAGCTGGCCCTGAAGGGATTCTCGCGCCCGGTGTCGACCTTCAACGTCGTGCGCGCGAAGGTCACGGTCTCGTCTTGAGTGAGGCTCCCGGTGACCAGGTGACCGACTAGACGGTGGAGCCACCGACGCCGAGATAGGTCGTGGTGATGGCGACGTCGGCCCTGAGAGTGGCGGGCGTCCCCTCGAAGACGATCGCGCCGTGGTCGATCACGTACACCCGGTCGGCCAGGCGCAGCGCCATCTCGGCGTTCTGCTCGACGAGCAGCATGCTCACGCGCTCGCGCTTGAGCTGCTCGATCGTGCTCATCACGGTTTCCACGACG
>DASYUQ010000163.1 GCA_036001065.1 Candidatus Methylomirabilota bacterium | reverse complement strand
CTGCATCGTGGTGAGCCTGGACGAGGTGAAGCGCGCCATGCGTCTCATGGCGGAAAAGGCCCGCGTCATCGCCGAGGGAGCTGGTGCGCTCGGCCTAGCGGCGGCGCTCACTGGCAAGGCGGGTCCGGGCCCGATCGTCGCCATTGTCTCCGGCGGCAATATCGACCTGGCGAAGTTCTCCGAGTTGATTGCCGCGGCAGTGTGACCGACCCCCCGCCCGCCCTGCGGCGCGTGATCGGCGTGCGCGGGCTCGCCGCCGCCATTTTCAATATCACCGTCGGCGCGGCGATCTTCGTGCTCCCGGCGCACGTCGCCGGCAACCTCGGTGCCGCGGCTCCCCTCGCCTACCTCGTGTGCGCCGTGGCGACGGCGCTCGTCGCCCTGTGCATCGCGGAGGCCGGGAGCCGCTTCCCCCGGAGCGGCGGCCCGTACGCGTACGTCGAGACGGCGTTCGGCCCCTACGCCGGATATCTGTGCGGCGTGCTGCTCTGGCTCGGCATCACGCTCGCGATGGGGGCGGTCGCCACCGTGCTCGCCGACGCGGTCGGCGAGTTGCTGCCGGGCGTCGGTGGTCAACTGCCGCGCGCCCTGTTCCTCGTCGTGATCATCGCCAGCCTTGCCGTCGTCAACATCCGCGGTGCCGCGCTGGGATCACGCGTGAGCGGCATCGCGACGGTCGCGAAAGTCGTCCCGCTCATCGCGTTCGTGGCGCTCGGTCTGTCGCACGTCCGGGCGGAGAATCTCGCGTTGGGATCGTTCCCCTCGCTCGCGCGCCTGGGAGAATCCGGGCTGCTCCTGATGTTTGCCTTCTTCGGGATGGAATCCGCGCTGCAGGTGAGCGGCGAAGTGCGCGATGCGGCCCGCGCCGTGCCGCGGGCCATCGCCCTCGCGGTGACGGGCGTCGGTGTGCTGTACATCGCCGTCCAGCTCGTCGCCCAGGGCATCCTCGGCAGCGCGCTCGCCGCCCCCGAGACGGCCAAAGCCCCGCTCGCCGCGGCGGCCGTGCAATTCGCCGGACCGACCGGCTCCACGCTGATCCTCATCGCGATGATCGTCTCGACCTTCGGCTTCATGACGGCCACGATGCTCTCCACCCCGCGGACGCTCTTCGCCCTCGCGGTGGATGGCTACCTGCCGCAGCCGCTCGCGGCAGTGCACCGCGCACACCACACGCCCTACGTCGCGATCGCGATCCAGGGTGTGATCGTGTGCGCCATCGCTATCACGGGCACGTACGTCAAACTCGCGATCATGGCGAACGTGGCGATCCTGTTCGTGTATTTGGCGTGCTGCCTGGGCGTGTGGCGGCTGCGGCGGCTCGACGCGGGCGCGGCCGACAAGCCGTTCGTCATGCCGGCCGGGCGCGTTGTGCCCTGGATAGCGGCAGGCTTGATCGTCGTCTTGCTGGCGCGGGCCACTGCGCAGGCGTGGCTGCTCACGGGAGGGGTCATGGCCGCGGCTTCGCTCGCGTTCCTGGCGCGGCGAGGCTCCCTGCAACCCTCAGGGCGCCGGCTTGAGTACCCGGGAACGCCGGGTGCGAGACGCGGTGCAGGCCCGCCAGGTGGAGTGGCTGGAGCTCAAGGTTCCGGCCAGATGACCGAGGCGGGGGAGCCGTGGGGCAAACACGCACCGCGTGGAGTCGAACGCTGGCTGATTGCGTTCTGTCGACGTCTCCCCCGAAACTGGCTCGGTGCCCGTCTGGCGGTCTTCCTGCGGCACCCGGTGAAGTACGGTCCGGACACCCCGCTGGACGTCGAGGTGTGGGGCCTTCGGCTGCGCCTGCATCGCCGCGGGAACTACTCGGAGACGGCGCTCCTGTTCCGGCCGGAGTCCTTCGATCCAGCCGAGCGGGACGTTCTGAAGAGCCGGATCGCCTCGGCCACCGTGTTCCTCGACCTGGGTGCGAACGCGGGCGCCTACTCGTTCTGGGCGTACAACCGACTCGGGCCGGCGTGTCGGATTGTCGCCGTCGAGCCGGATCCCGAGCTCTACGCTCGCCTGGCCTTCAACATCGCGACGAACCGGGCGAGCATCACCCCCGTGCGCGCGGCCTTGGGCGATCACCCTGGCCGCCTCCCGCTGTTCATCAATCCTGAGCGGCGCGGACAGAACTCGCTGTTGGCCCGTCCGGGGGCCTCGCAGCCGGCGGAGAGTGTGGTGGTTGACGTGATGACTCTACCCGACCTCCTCGCGGCGGTGGCTGTGGACCATGTGGACGTCATGAAGATCGACCTCGAAGGGATGGAGTATCCGGTGCTCCACCACTTCTTTCAGACTGCCGGTCGTCGTCTCTGGCC
>DASYUQ010000162.1 GCA_036001065.1 Candidatus Methylomirabilota bacterium | reverse complement strand
GTGTACTTCGTCGCCTTCGATCCCACGCTCGGTGCCGAGATCAGGAAGACGCGCCCAGCGTTGATTTTGCAAAACGACATTGCGAACCGCTCAAGCCCGATCACCATCGTCGCGGCGATCACCAGCAAGTTCGATCAAGAGCTCTATCCGACTGAGGTGCTGGTCCGGACGCCAGAGGGTGGGCTCGACGCGGACTCCGTTGTTCTCCTCAACCAGATCGGCTCCGTTGATCGGCGGCGCCTCGTGCGCCGCATTGGCCGGCTCACGCCGGAAACGATGCGCCTCGTCGATCGCGCGCTGCTGCTCAGCCTTGGCTTGATCGAGCTGTAAGACGGTTCGAAAACATCTGTCTCTCCCGTTCTCTACGCCGCGGCTGGCTTGGTCCTGTCGCCCCGTCAGCGAGCGCTGCGGACGGTGATCCCGGACGAACTCCTTGAGGTCGGCGAGGAACATCACGCTCAGCGCATGGCCGCTTATGCACGGGCCCACTCCTACGTTGACGCTGGTTTCGAGAGCGAGCGCACCGGTCTTCGCATCCGGGGCCGACCGAGCCCCTGCTCGTGGTCGCGGAGCCAGCGCAGCAGGCGTTCGCGAGGAAAGCGGACGGTCCCGCCGATCTTGAGCACCGGGAACGTCGGGTCACCGGCCGCCCACCGATTGACGCTCTTCTCGCTAACCTGGAGCAGTTCGGCGATCTGTGCGGCGGTCAGGTGTTCCGCCATCGCTCTCGTCGTCGGCTTGGGCTTTCGGCGAGTGCTCGCGACGCCGCAGACCTGGGCCACAGAGTGATCAAGGCAGATTACGAACCGGACCCGGAGTCTGACCGTCCGCTCATCGCGTGCGGCCGGGGTGCCAGTGAGACTGGTCAATCCAGTTGACCGCAATAGGTCCCACGGCTAATCTCGACGCACTCTTCGGCACGGTGAATCGGCCCGACTCGCTGGAGGTCTGGCATGAAGAGAGTGGTCCTCATCACCTTCGCCCTCGGCATTCTTGTCACGCCGCTCGCGGTCGAGGCGCAGCAGGTGGGGAAGGTCTTCCTACGCTCCTGGAGGGCAGCCGGTTCGCCAAGGACCTGATCCCCTTCTTCACGGGCGTGCGCCTGGCCGCCGCCCAGCAGATCATGGTCGGCCTGATCCTCGTGGTGCTGGTGAGCTACCGGCCCGAAGGGCTCCCGTCCGAGAGGACCGAGGCCGCTTCCCAGGGAGGTGCGCCATGAGATCGTTGCGCGTTCGGACTCCCGCCGCCCTATCGCTCATCCTGCTTCTCGGTCTCGGCGGAGGCGGCACGAGCGGCGCCGCCGAGCCGTTGCGCATCACCCACGGGATCGCGAGCGGCGACGTCACCGCCACGGACGCCGTGATCTGGGCGCGCGCCAATCGCGCCGCGCGCATGGTGGTGGACGTCACGCCGGCGACGGCGCCGGTTTGGCCGCCGCAGCGCCAGGGCGTCACCCAGGTCGACGCGGCTGGCGACTTCACGGGCAAGGTCGTGCTCTCCGGACTGACCGCGGACACGCGCTACGTCTACTGGGTCCGCTTCATCGACACGCGGGATGGGACCGAGGTTGTTTCGCCGGCCGGTCAGTTCAGGACGGCTCCCGCCGACGGCGCGGCGCGCCCGCTCACGCTGGTGTGGTGGGGGGATCTCGGCGGCCAGAATTACTGCCGCGATCCCGAGCGCGGGTACGCGATCTTCACCCACATGGCGCGGCTCAATCCCGACGGGGCCATCGCCAACGGCGACTCCGTCTACGTGGACGGCGTCTGCCCACCCGTCACCACCCTGCCCGATCATCCGCGCAACGCGCTCAGCGGCGACCCGGAGGTCGCCGCCCACCAGCTCGTCCCCGCGACGGACCCGCGCTGGAAGAGAGAGGGCGAGGTGCTCGCCGCCTTCCGCGCGAAGTGGAAGTACAACCTCGAGGACGAGGCGTACCGCCGCTTCCGCGCTCACACCCCGCACTACTTCCAGTGGGACGACCACGAGGTGATCAACGACTGGTACCCCGGCGAGGACCGGGTGGGGACGATCCGCGGCACGCCCGACACTCGTCCGATCGCCGCCCTCATCGCGCCGGGCACGAAGACCCTCTTCGAGTTCACACCGATCCGGCCGGACCCCACTCACCGGATTTACCGGGGCTTCCGGTTCGGCCGGCTCGCGGAGGTCTTCCTCCTCGACGCGCGCTCGTACCGCGACGACAACATCCTGCCCGACGGAGCGGGCAAAGCGCTCGACGTCCGTCTGCGCGACGGCTCGCGCCGGCGGCTCGAGGGCAAGGCCAAGTCGATCCTGGGCGCCGAGCAGCGCGGCTGGCTGCTCCGCGGCCTCAAGGAGGCGCAGGCGCGCGGCGTCGTGTGGAAGATCGTCTCGACCGACGATTCGCTGTCCACCCCCACTGGAGGCTACCAGCTCTTCGCGCCGGAGGGCGCGATGGCGCCGCTCTTTACGGTGCGCGATGGCTGGGCGGCTGGGATGCGCCTCAACACGGACACCGACGGCAACCAGGCGAACCCGACCGGGTTCGAGTCGGAGCTCCGCGCGATCCTGGCCTTCATCAAGGCGGAGAGGATCACCAACGTGATCTGGCTCGCCACTGACGTGCACTACGCGCGCTTACTGCGCTACGAGCCGACCGGCGACCTGGCCGGCCTTGTCTTCCATGAGTTCATCGCAGGGCCGGCCAATGCGGGCTCGTTCCCGCCGCGCGCGCTCTCGACCACCCTCGCGCCCGTCGAGCTCTACGTGCGGGGGCGGCGGCTGGATCCGGCACGGCCATCGTTCGTCAACTTCGGCGTGCTGAGGATTGCCGCCGACGGCGCGCTGACCGTCGAGATCCGTGACGCCGAGGGGGCGATCCCGAGCGACGACGCGGGGCGGCCCGGGACGCTCACGCTCACGCCGGGCCGCTGAACGCCCGGATTGTGCTGAACCATGTGCTGAACGGGCCGGGGGGTTCATGGGATCAGAGGGCCGCTGGGAGAAAATTGTCCATGAGTGAGACAACGGCTCAGCACACGGAAGGGAATAAACGAAGCGGAAACACGTCTGAAAAGCTGCCGTGTTCCGCAGCCCCGCCGGGTCGGGTTAGGAAACTGCTGCTCTATCCACCTGAGCTACGGGGGCACGCGGAGATGCGCAGGGCTTCGGTGTACACCAGCCGGGACACGCCACAGGAAGACACGGTGGGAGCGCTCAGCGAGGGGCACGGAGACCGTCCGCTCCGGCAGCCAGTCGCCCAGGTCATACTCGTGCGAGACGATCCGGCTGCCGGGGCGGAGCTCGCGCAGAAGCTTGGGCCGCAACTTTAAGTTCACTTCGGGCGAGAGATATAGCGTGACCACCGTGGCCTCGCCGAGGTCGGTGGCGAACAGGTCCTGCTCCCGGAAGGTCACCCGATCGGCGACGCCGGCCTTCACCGCATTCTGCCAGGCCTCGGCCAGCAGGTCGGTGTCCAGGTCGACGCCGACCGCGCGCGCTCCGAATTGCTGAGCGGCAGTGATCACGATCCGGCCGTCGCCGCAGCCGAGGTCGTAGACCACGTCACCGGGACCGACCTCGGCCACCCGCAGCATCTCCATGACCACGGCGAGATCGCTCGGTACCCAGATCACGTCCAGCTGCGGCGTCACCACTGGGGGCGGCAGCGCGGTCAGGCTCGCGCATCCGGCCGCCATCAGCGCGATGGCGGCGCTGGCGAGCGTGGCGCTCAGTCTACGCATGGCGCGTCCCTCAGAAGAAATCAGCCGGGTCGACGCCGCGGGCGCGCAGCAGCCCGCGGAGCTTGCGCAGGGCCGCCGCCTCGATCTGGCGCACGCGCTCGCGGGTGAGGCCGAGCTGGCGCCCGATGGCCTCCAGCGTCTCGGGCTCGTCGCCCTCCAGCCCGAAGCGCCGGCGGAGCACCCGGCGCTCGTTCTCGGCCAGATCGTCCAGCACCGACACGAGGTCGGCGCGCTCGCGGAAGAGCGTGGTCAGCGCGGCGTTCGGGTCGGCGGAGGTGTCGGGGACGAGGTCCGCCACCCGCCCCTGCCCCGACAGGGGCGAGTCGAGCGACACGGGCGGCTGGCGGAGCTCCTCCAGCTCCCACACTTGCTCCTCGGTCGTCCCCAGGGCCGCGGCCAGCTCGGCCGCCGTCGGCGGGCGTCCCAGCGCCTGCGTGAGCCGCTGCTGCTCCTTGGCGTACCGTCCCAGCAGCATCTCGATGTGCACGGGCAGCCGGATCGTCCGCGCCTGGTTGGCCAGCGCGCGCGTGACGGTGTGTCGGATCCACCACGTGGCATAGGTGGAAAAGCGCACGCCGCGCTCCGGGTCGAACTTGTCGGCGGCCCGCAGCAGCCCGATGTTGCCCTCCTCGATGAGGTCGGGCAAGGGCAGTCCGCGGTTGACATAGCGCCGCGCGACCTGGACGACGAGGCGCAGGTTGGCCTCGATCAGGCGTGACTTGGCGGCGGTATCGCCGGCCTGGGCACGGCGCGCCAGCTCGACTTCCTCCTCGCGCGAGAGCAACGGGATGCGGCCGATCTCGCGCAGGTAGACGCCGAGGTTCTCGCGGCTGGTCTCCCGCGTCTCCTCCCGGACCTCCTCGTCCACCGCGTCGACGAGGACGTCGAGGGGCTCGTCGGGCAGCACGTCCTCGTCGTCACTCATCGGGCTCCTCGTGCTCCACCATCTCGCTCTCGTCGATCAAGACGACCCGCGGCGGCAGCGGCAGCAGATAGAGCGGGTTGTAGGCCAGCCCACCGTGGCGGATCTCGAAGTGGAGGTGGTGGGCGGTGGCGCGGCCACTGCGGCCGATGACGGCGATCGTCTGTCCGATGGAGACGTGCTCGCCCACCTCGACCAGGTTGTGGTCGTTGTGGGCGTAGACGGTCACGAAGCCGTGGGCGTGCTCGATCTTGACGACCCGGCCGTAGCGCCGCTCGAGGCCGCTGGCGATCACGAGGCCCGGCGCCGCCGCCAGTACCGGCGCGCCGTGGTCCGCCTTGATGTCGACGCCGCGGTGCCATCCGCTTCGCCGGCGCCCGAACGTCGAGCTGACGGCTCCGTCCACGGGCCATGCGAAGAGCGGCTGGAGGTCGCCGAAGTCGGGCACGGCCAGCACCAGGGTCACGGGCGGGCGCGGCGGGCTGCGCCGCGCCGGCAGCTTGGCGCCGGCCACGGCCGGCACGGAGGGCGGAATCGTCAGCCGCTGGCCGATCCTCAGCGTGACCTCATCCCCGGGCAGGCGATTTGCCGCCACGATGGCGGCGACGCTCACGCCGTATGTCTGGGCGATCGCGCTCAGGGTATCGCCCGGCTTCACCGCGTGAACGCGTGCGGGCGGGCCGGGCTGGCTGGGCGCCTGGGTCGCGGCGTGGGCCAGAAGCACGGCGGTGAGACCGACCACGGCGCCCCCGAGCGCGCGCCGGTGCCGGGCGGCGGGCGGCGTCACGGCTCGAACTCGGCGAAGCGGATGTCGAAGGCGCTGAACCGGCCCGTGGGCGGCAGCCACCGCACGGTGACGCGCTCGACCCCCGACAGCGGCGGTCCCTTCTCGAGATGGCGGGCCAGCTCCTCGATCAGCGGGCGGGGACCTTCGGCGTGCACGCGCACGCGCCCGTCCCTGAGGTTCATCACGTAGCCGGCCAGGCCCAGGAGCGAGGCTCGGCGCTGGGCGTGGCTGCGGTACCCGACGCCCTGCACACGGCCCTCGACGATAATCTCGGCGGCAACGCGTTGCGCGTTCATGGAGGATCGACAGAGACGGCGGCGATCGCCGACCGGCCGCTTGGTGCCGGCCGGCCGGCGATCAAGAACGTGGTCGGGGCGAGAGGATTTGAACCTCCGACTTCACGGTCCCGAACCGTGCGCGCTACCAGGCTGCGCTACGCCCCGCGCCGACGCGCCTATTGTACAGGGTCACGTCTCCCAAGCATACTTGCCCACCAGCTTCACGAACATACAATCGCCGCACGGGGTGATCCGCATCTCGCCCCCGACGTTCTCCACCAGAGTCAGCATCTGATTGCTGGTGTCCCCGACGGGAAGGACCATGCGCCCGCCCTTGGCCAGCTGCTCGAACAGGGGCGGCGGCACGCTGGGGGCGCCGGCGGCCACGAGAATCCGGTCGAACGGCGCCTCGTCCGGCCAGCCCAGCGTGCCGTTGCCGACGCGGATCCAGACGTTGTTGTAGCCGAGCGACTCCAAGAGGGCGCGCGCCCGCAGGGCGAGGCTGGGCAGCCGCTCGATCGAGCAGATGCGCCGCGCCAGCAGGGCCAGGATGGCGGTCTGGTAGCCGGAGCCCGTGCCGACCTCCAGCACCTTTTCCTGACCGTCGAGGGCCAGGAGGGACGTCATCAGGGCCACGATGTAGGGCTGGGAGATGGTCTGCTGCTCGCCGATGGGCAGCGGATGGTCGCCGTAGGCGCGGTCCCGCAGGGCCTCCTCGACGAAGAGATGGCGTGGCACCCGGCGCATCGCGTCCAGCACACGCGCGTCGGTGATCCCACGGCGGACCAGCTGCTCCTCGACCATCCGCTCACGCTCGCGCTCGAAGCCGCCGCGCTCCACGATTTCAGTCGGCCCGGCCGCGCGCCCGCTTGAGCTGCGCCGTGAGCGCTCTCGACCAGTCGGCCATCTGGCCGAGCGCCCGGTGGTGCGTGAGATCCAGGTGGACTGGCGTCACGGCCACGAAGCCCTCGTGGACCGCCGCCAGGTCGGTGCCCTCCAGCGCCTCCCAGCGCGGCTCCCCACCCCCGATCCAGTAGTAGGCGCGCCCCCGCGGGTCCCGCTGCTCCACGATCTTCTCCGTGTAGACCCGGTGGCCCTGGCGGGTGATCCGGATGCCACGCGGGGCGCCGGGGGGGACGTTGACGTTGAGCAGCGTCTTGGCGGGCAGCCCTTCGACGAGGACGCGGGCGGCGATGAGCCGCGCCACCCGGGCGGCCTCCCCAAAGTCGTCGCCGTCGGCGAGCGAGACGGCCACCGAGGGCACGCCGAGCAGGGTGCCCTCCATCGCCCCCGACACCGTCCCCGAGTAGGTGACGTCATCGGCGAGGTTCGATCCGTGATTGATGCCCGACACGACGAGGACGGGCGCCTCGGGCAGGAAACCGAGCACGCCGAGGTTGACGCAGTCGGACGGAGTGCCGTTGACGGTGAACCACCGCTCGCGGATGCGGTCGACCCGGAGCGGGCGGTGCAGCGTCAGCGCGTGGCCGCAGGCGCTCTGCTCGCGCTCGGGCGCGATGACGTAGACCTCACCCAGATCCTCGAGCGCCCTGGCCAGCGCGGCCAGGCCGGCTGCGTGGACTCCGTCGTCGTTGGTGAGGAGCAGGACGGACATTCAGGGAGAAAAATGGTCGGGGCGACTGGATTTGAACCAGCGACCCCAGGACCCCCAGTCCTGTGCGCTACCGGGCTGCGCCACGCCCCGACCACCGAGGCTAGATTGTCCCAGAAAGCCCGCGATGTCTCAAGAACCGAGCCGCGCGCGCAGCCCGGTCAGGCGGTCACGGATCCGGCGCAGGGCGTTGGCGTAGCTGACCTCGCGCAGTCCGAGCTGGAGCTGCTCGGCCTTGCGCGACTCGGCCAGCAGCCGCTTCTTGGCGCCTTCCAGGGTCAGCCGGTCGTCGTAGAGGAGCGTCTTGATGCGCATGATCATGTCGACGTCGCGCCGGCGATAGATGCGCTGGCCGGCCGGGTTCTTCTTGGGGCGGAGCAGCTTGAACTCGGATTCCCAGTACCGGAGCACGTAGGCGGGCACACCGGTCATCGCCTCCACCTCGCCGATCCGGTAGTAGAGCTTTTCCGCCGGCTCCGCCGTCACGAATGACTGTTGATTCGTTGCTTCAGTCCCTTGCTCGGCTTGAACGTCAGCACCTTGCGGGCGGTGATCTCGATGCTGCTCCCCGTCTGCGGGTTGCGCCCGCGCCGCGATGCCTTGTGCCGGATCCGGAAGTGACCGAACCCGACGATCTTCACGTCCTCGCCCTTCTCGAAGCAGCGGAAGATGATGTCGAAGACGGACTCGACCACCGAGGCCGACTGCCGTTTCGAGAGCCCGTGGGCCGCCACGGCGTTGACGAGATCGTTCTTGGTCACAGCGACGGTTCACCTCCCCCCGGAGCCACGGTCTGGCGTACCCAGTCCACATAGGCCTGGGCGCCCGAATCGATCGGGACAGCAACGATCTCGGGCACGGAGTAGGAGTGGAGCTCCTGGATTCGTCTGGCCAGGTCGGGATAGCGGTCGCGCCGCGTCTTGATCATCAGCAGCGCCTCGTCCGCCTCCTGCAGCTCGCCCTCCCAGAGGTACACCGAGCGCGCCGACGGGACGACGCTGACGCAGGCCGCGAGCCGCTCCTCGACCAGACGGCGGCCGATCCCCAGGCCTTCCTCGGCCGACGCCGCCGTGGAGAGGACGAGGCAGAGGTCCGTCATTCGCCGCCTCGGGCGATGTACGCCTTGTAGCCCTTCGCCTCCAGCTCCTTCAGCGCCGTCTGCGCGGCGCCGCGGTCGGGAAAGCTCCCGACCCGGACGCGATAGAACGCGTCGCCAGCCGTAACCTTCGCCGGGGTCGTCGCCGCGGCCGCGGCTCGGCGCACCTGCACCCTCAGGCCCTCCCCTGCCAGCTCGCGGGAGAGCGTCACCGCGTCACGCAGCGGCAGGCTCGGCTTGATCACGACGCCGCCCGCGACCGGATCCGCCGCCAGACCTTTGGCGGTGAGCTTGGTGGTCAGCTCGGCCGGCGCCATGCCGGAGACGAAGACGTTGTAGCGGTCGGCGGGCATGTTCGATGGGGCGGATGCTGGCGCCGTCCCGCTCCCGGCCTTCACCGACTCCACCACCTTGAAGTCCTGTTCGCGGAGACGATCGGCCAGGCGCTTGGCCGCGGCCTGATCTTTGAACGCACCCACCTGCACCCAGAACGGCCCCGTGGCCGCCGGCCTCTTGGCCTTCGCGGGCGCCGTCACCGCCGGCTTCGCGGCCGCGACCTGGGCCGGGGCCGGCTCGGCCCGGGCCGGAGGCGCGGGCTTCGCCGCCTCCACGGACTTGTCCGGGAGCGGCGTCGGAGCCGAGGTCGCCGGAGGCGCCTCGGGCGTCGCCGGCGGTTGCGCCGGGGCGGGCGACGACGCCGACGGCCTGGGCGGCGTGGGCGGAGCCGCGGGCTGGACCGCAATCTGCTTCGCCACCGGCGGGTTCACCATGTCGAGGAGGTACGGGACCGCCACCACCGCGATGACGCCGAGCACGACGATCACCAGGAGGGCACGGAACCAGAGCGACGAGAAGATCGACCGTGGAGGCTCGTCGTAGATGTCCCGGTTGCGCTCGCCGCCTGCCGCCATGCGCGTCATCTTAGCATAGGCGTTGGGCTTCTGGCCCCTCAGGAGCGCGAGAATCCGAGGTCGCCGATCAGGGTCTCGGCGGTCCCCTGGGTGTCGTCCGTGTCGATCATCAGGGCGATGCTCCCGGCCCGGGGCGGTCGCCGCCCGAAGAGGGCGATGTAGTCGTCACGGACGTTCCGCTGCCCCCGCCGCCATGTCCCGAGCCTGCTCGGGCCCGACTCGACCACGATGATCCGGACGTTGGAGGCCTTGGCGCTGACGAGCCGCGTGTTCACGGGCGCGGCCGTGTCCCACACGTACCCGATCACGTCGCTCTTCGTCCGGGGCGAGGGCCACCGGGGAAAGACGACGTAGACCTGCGCCGCTTGGTCATCGGTCGCCTGGTGGCGGACGTCGCCCCGGGCCGGCAGCTGCACGACCTTCCACCACCACGACAGGACGGGGAACTCGTCGAGGTCGATGACGGAGTCGTGGTAGAGCGCGAAGGAAGTCCGCTCACTCCTCAATCTGAACACGAGGCCGGGCTCGGCCTGCATCAGCATGACGGAGGCACGGCCGCTGAACTCCTTGAGCGCCCAGCCCCGCGGCACCGCCTCCACCGGCAGGTGCGGCGGCATCGAATCGGCGATGGGGATGCGCAGCCGAGCCGCGGCGCCAGCGAGTCCCGACTGCGTCGAGGCCGCCCCCGTTCCCAGCGCGACGACCGCAGGGGCGGCGGCCGGTACGGGGCTGGCCGCGTCCGCCGGCACCCCTCGCGAGGGCGCCCGACCGGCGTAAAACGAGCGCTGCCCCACGACCGCGGCCAGCGCCAGCGCCGCGGTGACGACGACGAGACCGAACGCGGCCGCTCGGCGGCCCGTCAGCGCCGCCCCCGCCGTCGGCGCGCCCGGGGACCGGCCGCCCTCCGGAAGGACAGACGGATCGGCGAGCCCGAGAATCCGAAGGCCTGGCGGAGCGCGTTGACGAGGTAGCGCTCGTAGGAGAAGTGGATCTCGTCGGGCTTGTTCACGCGCACGGCGAACGTCGGCGGTGCGGTCCCGACCTGGGCCGCCGACTGGATGGTGAGCGGCACGCCCCCCACCGTCATCGGCCGCCGCGCCAGCGCACCGAGCAGCGCCTCGGCCGCGGCGCTGGCCGGCACGCGTCGCCGCCCCTCAGCCGCCACCGTGTCGACGGCGTCGAACAGCTCGGGCAGCCCCTCGGTGCGCGTGGCCGACGTGAAACAGATGGGCGCGTAATCGAGGAAGGGCAGGCGCTCGCGGATCTGCTCGACGACTTCGGCCTTGCGCACCATGCCCGGCGGCACCAGGTCCCACTTGTTGACCGCGAGCACCGTGGCCCGCCCGGCTTCGTTCGCGTAGCCGGCGATGTGGGCGTCCTGGGCGGTGAGCCCTTCGGAGGCGTCGAGGACCACGACGGCCACCTGGCAGCGCTCGAGGCTCTTGAGGGCCATCACGACGGCGAGCTTCTCCAGGGGCTCGCTGACGCGTCCCTTGCGCCGGATGCCGGCAGTGTCGACGAGCACGTAGGGGCGGCCGCGGTAGACCAGCGCGGTGTCGACGGCGTCGCGCGTGGTCCCCGGCGCCTCGTGCACGAGCACGCGCTCGGCGCCCACCATCGCGTTGACCAGCGACGACTTGCCGACGTTCGGCCGGCCGACGATCGCGATGTGGACGGGCGCGGCGGCGTCCGTGGGCGGAGCGGCCGGCTGGGGGCAGCGCGCCCGCACCGCCTCCAGCATCTCGGCCACGCCCCGCCCGTGCTCGGCCGACACCGGAATCGGCTCGCCCAGGCCGAGCCGATAGAAGTCGCCGAGCGCCGGCTCCTGGGCCGCGTCCTCCACCTTGCTGGCCACCAGCACGACGGGCCGCCCGGCCTTCCGCAAAATGCGCGCGATCTCCTCATCGAGGGCCGTGATCCCCTCCCGCGCGTCCACGACGAGGAGCACCAGGTCCGCCTCGTCGACGGCCACCAGCACCTGCCGCCGCACGCCCTCGACCAGCGGCTCCTCGGACGACGGATCGAAGCCGCCCGTGTCGACCACCGTCGCCTGCCAGCGCTCGAACGCCACGTGGCCGTAGAGCCGATCGCGCGTGACGCCGGGGACATCGCGCACGAGCGCCCGCCGCCGGCCCACCAGGCGGTTGAAGAGTGACGACTTGCCGACGTTCGGGCGACCGACGATCGCGATGATCGGGCGAAGCAACCCCCCTCAGGACCTCCGCAGCGCCCGGAGCAGGGCCCGGGCGGAGGGCTCGACGATCCGCACCGGCACTCCGAGGTCCCGCGTCAGGTCGCCCGGCGTCAGATCGTCGAGGAAGACGCCGCCGACGTCGCGCACCGCCACCGCCGGGACCAGCACCTCCTCGCCCAGATCGGGCAGCCTGGCGAGCTGACGCTGGATGTCCTGGCCGGTCAGGAGGCCGGCGACGCCGATCGTGCGTCCGAAGAACTCATTGGGCACGACGGCCACGCGCGCCGTCACCCCGACGGGCTCGAGCCGCCCGAGCCACCGGGCCAGGCGCGCGCCGTACATCTCTCCGCTCACCAGCGTGACCATCCTCCGCCGGAGGGGCGGGCGGAACCCACGGAGCGCCCGCTCGAGATCATCCTCGAAGCGCCTCACCAGGCCGACGCCATCCTCGGCGATGGCAAACCCCTCGTACGCCGCCGCGGGCGGCAGGGCCCGGCCGGCCAGCAGATAAATCTCGTCAGCCGGGAAGACGAAGCGGCTCCCCAGGCGATCGAGGAACCGCGCCTGCCAGACGTGAACGGTGTCGACGAGGGCCCCCGCCTCGTCGGGGGCCAGGAGCCGCAGCGACGGCAGCCGCTCGCGGTGGCGAGTGAGGCCGACCGGGACGATCGCCACCGTCGCCACCTGCGGGTGCAACGGGACCAGCTCGAAGACGGTGCGCTCGAGCTGGGAACCGTCGTTGAGATCCGGGCAGAGCACGATCTGGGCGTGCATGCGGATGCCGGCCTTGCTGAGCCGCTCCAGGCGCGGCAGGATCTCGGCGCTCCCGCGGGGCCGTCCCAGCAGCCGGTGACGCAGCTCCGGATCGGTAGCGTGCACGGAGATGTAGAGCGGCGACAGGCGCTGCTCCTCGATGCGGCGGAGCGCCGCCTCGTCGAGATCCGTGAGCGTGATGTAGTTGCCGTGCAGGAACGACAGCCGGAAGTCGTCGTCCTTCACGTAGAGGCTCCGCCGCATCCCCCGGGGGTTCTGGTGGATGAAGCAGAACACGCACTTGTTCGCGCACGTCGCAATCTCGCGGGGACGGGGCGGCTCGAGCTCGACGCCGACGTCGGGCCCGCGGCGGACGAGGGCCAGCGCTCTCCGTCCATCGTGGCGGGCGACCATCAGCCGGAGACGAGGCTCGGCGGCGTAGAACTGGAAGTCGATGGCGTCGCGGAGCGCGTGGCCGTTGATGGCGAGGATCACATCGCCGGGACGGAGACCGGCGCTGGCCGCCGGCGTCCGGCGCCGGACCTCCGCCACCACGACCCCCTCGGGCGCGTCCTTATCCTCGGCGCAGCGTGCTCTCATGCTCCTCGCGCTCCGCGTCGTTCGCGTCGTTGAGGAAACGCATGCCCTGGAGCAGGTACTGGCACCCCGACACGACCGTGAAGATGGCCGCCAGCCACATGATCGTCTGCGGCGCCAGCGCGACGTGGAAGTACCGCGAGAGCAGTCCGGTCAGCACCGTGAGGATCTGAAAGAACGTCGTCGCCTTCCCGGCCCACGTCGGCCGCGGGTAGATGCGCCCACCGACCATGAGCACCATGAGGGCGCCGACGATCAGCAGCGTGTCCCGCGTGAGCACCACCGCGGTGATCCAGAAGGGCAGCGCCTTGAGGTACGTGAGCGTCACGAACGAGGCGGTGAGCAGCAGCTTGTCGGCCATGGGGTCCAGAAAGGCGCCGAGCCGGCTCGACATGCCCCGGCGGCGGGCGACCCAGCCGTCGAGAAGATCCGTCAGGGACGCCCCCACGAAGACGGCGAGCGCCCAGGCCGGCTTGCGGTACACGAGGAGCGTCACGAAGACCGGGACCAGCAGGATGCGGAGCACGGTCAGCCAATTGGCGAGTCCCATACGAAGCTCCAAGTGTACCCGCTACACGCGGTACGAGGCCAGGGCGTCCCGGACCGACGGCGGCAGCTCGACCTCCAGCCGCACATGGTCGGCGGCGTCGGCCCGCGCGAGCACGCGGCCGCGGGCATAGCACAGCGCCAGCGCCGTGCCCTCCCCGTGCGGGATCTGGAGGGTCACCGCGCCCCCCGGCCGCCGGACGGCCGCGTCGATGGCGCCCCGCAGGTGGTCGAATCCCTCGCCGGTGACTGCCGAGACCGGCACGCCCCCGCGGGCCTCGACGAGCCGGTCGATGGCGCGAGGTTCGTGGACACGGTCGACCTTGTTCAGCACGAGCAGCGTCGGGCGATCGTCGATCTCGAGCTCGCGCAGCAGGCCCTGCACCGCCGCCATGTGCTCCTCCAGCGCCGGGTGACTGGCGTCCACCACGTGCAGGAGGACGTCGGCGTCCGCCAGCTCCTCCAGGGTGGCGCGGAAGGCCGCGATCAGCTCGTGCGGCAGCTTGCGGATGAATCCCACGGTGTCGGTGAGGATGAAGGGCTGGCGGCTGTCGCCGCTGACGAGCCGCGCGGCCGGATCGAGCGTCACGAAGAGCTGGTCGGCCGCGACCAGGCGCGAGCCCGTGAGCCGGTTGAGCAGCGTCGTCTTGCCGGCGTTGGTGTAGCCGACCAGCGCCACCACCGGCAGGCCGGCGCGGCGCCGCCCCTCCCGCTGCACGCGCCGATGCACGCGCACGCGCTCCAGCTCGCGGCGAATCTGTATGATGCGTCGGCGGATGACGCGCCGGTCGGATTCCAGCTGGGTCTCGCCCGGCCCCCGGGTGCCGATCCCTCCGCCCAGGCGCTCCAGGTGGGTCCACTGGCCGACCAGCCGGGGGAGCAGATAGGTGAGCTGGGCCAGCTCCACCTGAAGCTTGCCCTCGCTGGTGCGCGCGCGCTGGGCGAAGATGTCGAGGATCAGCGCCGTCCGGTCGATCACCTTGATGCCCAGGGCCTGAGAGACGTTGCGCTCCTGGCCGGGCGAGAGCGCATCGTCGCAGATCAGGAGGTCGGCGCCAGTCTGGCGCGCGATCTCGCCGATGGCGGCGACTTTGCCCCGCCCGAAGTAGAGCGCGGGCGTGGGGGCCTGGCGCTCCTGCACCACGCGGTGCACGACGGTGGCGCCGGCCGCGGCGGCCAGCCCCCCCAGCTCGTCGAGCGACTCCTCGACCGCCCAGCGGCCCTGCGACGGCAGCTTGACCGCCGCGATCACCGCCCGCTCGCGCGCGGCGCGCGTGAGTACGACGCCGTTGCCGCGTCCGTTCTTCACCCGATCAGACCTCCCTCCCGGAGCCGGCGCTCCAGCATGCCCGCGGCGCCCTCCGGACCTCCGGCGAGCGCGAGGTCGAGCCACTGGATGTCCGGCTCGCGCGTGAACCACGTCCACTGCCGCTTGGCGTAGCGCATGGTGTCGCGCTGCATGAGCCTCAGCGCCTCCGCCTCCGCGAGCGTCCCCTGCGCGACCCGCGCGAACTCCCGGTACCCGATCCCCTGCATCGACGGCAGCGAGGGGTCGTAGCCGCGCGCAAGGAGTCCCCTGACCTCGTCGGCGAGCCCGCCGGCGACCATCGCCGCCGCCCGCTCGCCGAGCCGCCGTCGCAGCGCTCCCCGCTCCATCGTCAGCCCGACCCAGACCACGTCGTACTCCTCCGCGCGCCGGCGCCACTCTACCTGCTCGGTGGCCACCGCGTTCCCCGTCCGGATGCGCTCGAGGGCCCGCATCACCCGCACGTAGTCGTTCGGATGCAGGCGGAGCGCCAGCGCGGGCGCCTCCCGGACCAGGCGCGCGTGGAGCGCCTGGCGGCCTTGCCGGGCGGCCAGGGCGGTCAGCTCGCGGCGGAGCTCCGGGTCGGCCGGCGGCGCGGGATCAAGCCCGCGCAGCAGCGCCCGGATGTAGAGGCCGGTTCCCCCGACGACCGCGGGCAGGCGCCCCCGCCCCCGGATCGCCGCGATGAGACGGCGCGCGTCGCTGCGGAAGCGCGCCGCGTGGTACCGATCGTCGGGGTCCACGATGTCGACCAGATGGTGCGCGACCGCGCGCCGCTCGGCGGCGCTGGGCTTGCCCGTCGCCAGATCCATGCCGCGGTAGACCTGACGCGAGTCGGCGCTGATCACCTCGAGGTCCACCCGGCCGGCGAGCGCGACCGCGGTGGCCGTCTTGCCGACCCCCGTCGGCCCCGCGATGACGAGAAGGGGAATCTTCATCCGCTCCGCTTCAACTCTACCAGAGTCGTCGAACCTCCCGCCGGACGTCCTGGAGCGAGATCCGGCTCACCGTCGGACGCCCGTGGGGACAGAAGTACGGCGTCCCGGTGGCCGCCAGCTCGGCCACCAGGCGCTCCATCTCCTCGCGCTCCAGCGGCGTGTTGGCCTTGATGGCGGCGCGGCAGGCGACGAAGGCCAGCGCGCGATCGAGCACCGGCTGCCCGCCCTTGGCCCCCGCCAGTTCGTCCACCGCCGCCTCGATGAGCCGCTTGGGCTCGTTGGCCTCCAGCACGCTGGGGACGGCGCGCAGGACGATCGTGTCGCCCCCGAATCCCTCGAAGGCGAACCCCAGGCGCTCGAGCGGCTCACGCCAGCGCTCGAGCAGGGCGCGGGCCGCGGGGGCCAGCGGGAGCGGCTCTGGAAACAGCAGCGCCTGGGAGGCGGGGGCGCCGGTGGCGACCTCGGTCTCGAGGCGCTCGAAGACGACGCGCTCGTGGGCGGCGTGCTGGTCGAGGAAGAACACCTCCTTGTCGGACGCCGAGACGATGAAGGTGTCCTGCACCTGGCCGAGCACCCGGCCGAAGTCGGCGGCCGCGTACGCCGCGGGAGCTTCGGCGAACAGCGGCGCCGGCTCCCGGGACTCGAGCGCACCGGGCATCCGATCGTCCCGGCGCATCCCGGAGAGCGCCACCTCGACGGCGGGGACGACGGCCTTCTGGCGTAAGGCCTCTCCCAGCGCCGCCACCACCATCTCGTGGACGAGCCGCGGGTGGCGGAAGCGCACCCAGGCCTTGGTCGGATGGACGTTGACGTCGACGTCGGCGAAAGGCAGCGCGATGGTCAGCGCGACCAGAGGGAAGCGGTCGCGCGGGAGCAAGGGCCGGTAGGCTTCGAGCACCGCCTGGAAGAGCGCGGGATCGCGCACCGGTCGCCCGTTGACGACGATGACCACGTCGTCGCGCCCGCCCCGCGTCAGGTCGGGCGGGCTGGCCACGCCCCGCACCTCGACCCCGTGCTCGGCGCGGCCGATGCCCAGCAGGCGCTCGCCGATCTCGTAACCCCACAGCGCGCCCACGCGCGACCTCACGTCCCGGGCCACCGGCGCCGTGAGCGTGACGCGGTTGTCGCTCGTCGCGCGGAACTGCACCGCCGGATGGGCGATGGCGAGCTGGGTCAGCAGCCTCAGGCAGGCGCCGACTTCGGTGGCGGGCGATTTCAAGAATTTCAGCCGCGCGGGGGTGTTGAAGAAGAGGTCGGCCACCTCCACCGTCGTGCCGGCCTCCGCCGGCAGCGTCAGGCGCTGGCTGATGCTCCCGCCGGTGCCGGCGATGCGCGTGCCCTCGGCGGCGTCGCGCGCGCGGGTCGTGATGGTGAAGCGGGAGACGGCACAGATCGCCGGCAGCGCCTCCCCGCGGAAGCCGAGGGTGCCGATCGCCGCCAGGTCCTCCTCGCTGGCGAGCTTGGAGGTCGCGTGGCGCTCCAGGGCGAGGGCGAGCTCCGCGGCCATCATGCCGACGCCGTCGTCGGCGACCCGGACCAGGGCCGTCCCGCCGTCGCGCAGATCGACGGCGATGGTCCGGGCCTCGGCGTCGAGCGCGTTCTCGACCAGCTCCTTGACCACGGCCGCCGGCCGCTCGACGACCTCGCCGGCGGCGATCTTGTTGATCAGGTGGTCGGGCAGCCTGCGGATCCGACTCGTCACTCCCGTTCCTCTTTCGAGCGCCGGCTTGGCCGGCGCAACCCTTCTCGGTCCGAGAGCCAGCGGATCCGACTCATCCCTCTCGCTCCTCGTGTTCGCCGCTTCGGGCGCGGGCTTCGCCCGCGCAATCCTGGGGGAGGTTTCGGAGGGGGCCGCCGAGGCCCCCTCCGATCGTCTGTTGCCACTTGGCGAGCAGGTTCAGCGCCTCCATCGGCGTGAGGTGCGCGAGGTCGAGCCGGGCCAGCTCCGGCGCGATCGGGTCCGGCGGCGGCGTGAAGAGCCCCAGCTGGGTGGCGTCGCGGGCGTCGGTGGAGAGCTGGCCGGCCGTCTCCAGCTCGGTCAGCAGCGCCTTGGCGCGCGTGATCACCGGCTCCGGCAGCCCGGCCAGGCGCGCCACCTGGATGCCGTAGCTGCGGTCGGTGGAGCCGGAGCGCACCTTGTGCAGGAAGATGATCTCGTCGTTCCACTCGCGCACGGCGACGTGGAAGTTGCGCACCCCCGCCAGCCGGTGGGCGAGCTGGGTGAGCTCGTGGAAGTGCGTGGCGAAGAGCACCTTGGCCCCGGCACGCTCGTGCAGGGCTTCGACGACCGACCAGGCGATGGCGAGCCCGTCGAAGGTCGAGGTGCCGCGCCCCACCTCGTCGAGGAGGACGAGGCTGCGCGCGGTGACGTTGTTCAGGATGTTGGCCGTCTCGACCATCTCGACGAGAAACGTGCTCTGGCCCCGCCCGAGGTTGTCCTGGGCGCCGACCCGTGTGAAGACGCGATCGACCACGCCGATCCGGGCCTCCCGGGCGGGGACGAAGGCGCCCATCTGGGCCAGGATGACGATGTGCCCCGTCTGCCGCAGGTAGACGGACTTCCCGGACATGTTAGGGCCGGTGAGGATGACGATGCGCGCGTCGCCATCGAGCGCGAGATCGTTCGGCGTGACGGGCTCGCCGGCGCGGGCCTCGAGCACGGGATGGCGGCCGTCGACGATCACGAGCGCCTCGCCCCGGTCCACGATCGGGCGCACGTGACCGCGCCCATGGGCCACCTCGGCCAGCGCCGCCAGGACGTCGAGCCGCGCCAGCGCCCGGGCCGTCGTGAGCAGCTCGCCCGCGCGCCCGCCGACGCGCCGGCGCACGTCCTCGAACAGCTCGTACTCCAGCCGCCGCCGCCGCTCCTCGGCGCCCAGCACCCTGGCCTCGTACTCCTTCAGCTCGGGCGTGATGTAGCGCTCGGCGCCGGTGAGGGTCTGGCGGCGCACGTAGTCCGCGGGCACGCGGGAGGTCTGGGCGTGGGTCACCTCGATCCCGTAGCCGAAGACGCGGTTGAAGCGCACGCGGAGGCTCGGGATGCCGGTGCGGGCGCGTTCCCGCTCCTCGAGGCCGGCGATCCACTGACGCCCCCCGCGGGCGTCGTCGACGATCGCGGCGAGCGCCTCGCTCCAGCCCTCGCGGATGATCCCGCCCTCGTGCAGCGCCAGCGGCGGCTCGTCCACGAGCGCGTCGCGGAGCAGGGCCTGCAGCTCACCGAGGGGCACCAGGTCCTCCCGGGCGGCGGCGATCAGTGAGGGCGTCATCTCCGCGACGCCCGCACGGATCTCGTCGAGCGGCTCCAGGCACGCGCGCAGCCCGACGAGGTCGCGAGCGTGGGCCACGCCGAGCGTGGCCCGGCTCGTCAGCCGCTCCAGATCCCCCACGCGCCGGAGCAGCGCCCGCAGCCGGCCGCGGGTGGCCGGCGCCTCGATCAGAGCTCCGATCGCGTCCTGGCGCTCGCCGATCGTCGCCGGATCGAGCAGCGGCCGCAGCAGCCACTGCCGGAGCAGCCGGCCCCCCATCGGCGTGACCGTCTCGTTGATGACGCCGAGGAGCGAGGTGCGGCCGTCGCCCTCCCGGGACTCGAGCAGCTCGAGCGTCTCCGCCGCCGTCCGATCGACGGTCATGGCGTCGGCGGTAGCGAGCCGCTGGAGCCTCGTCAGGTGGTTGAGCCTGTCGCCCTGAGTGGCGCGCACGTACGCGAGCGCCCCACCCGCCGCCGAGAGCCCCACCGTCAGGTCGGCGAGCCCGAAGGCGTCCAGCGTGGGCACCTCGAAGTGGCCGGCGAGGGCGGCGGCGGCGCGGCGGAGGACGAAGGGCGCCGGGTCCCAGAAGGTCAGCGTCGCGCCGGTGGCCTGGAGCCGCCCGAGGAGGTCGGGGATCTCCCGCAGCGACTCGGGGACGAGGATCTCTGCGGGACGGCGCAGGAGCGCCGCATCCAGCACGCCGGCCTCCCGGGGTCGGTCCTCGCCGACCCAGAACTCGCCGGTCGAGACGTCCAGCAGCGCGACTCCGGTCGCCTCGCGAAGCCGCGCCACCGCCAACAGGAAATTGTTGGCCACGCCCTTGAGGTACGCGGTGTCGGTGATGGTTCCCGGCGTGATGAGGCGGACCACGTCGCGCCGCAGGAGCTTCTTGCCCTTCCCCGGCGCCTCCATCTGCTCGCACAGCGCGATCTTCCGGCCGGCCTGCACGAGCCGGGCGATGTAGGCCTCGGCGGCGTGGTGCGGGATGCCCGCCATCGGGGCGCCCTGGCGGGCGGTGAGCGTGATCTGCAGCAGCCGCGCCCCTTGCTCGGCGTCCTCGAGGAACAGCTCGTAGAAATCGCCGAGGCGGAAGAGGAGCAGGTAGTCGGGAAAGCGGCGCTTGAGCTCCCGATACTGCCGCATCATCGGCGTGGGGCCGCCGGGGGACTCAGCCACCCAGGCGGCTCCGCAGGCGGTCGTAAGTCACCTCGAGCGCCTCGGGCAGCACTCGCACCTCGCCCAGCACGGGCATGAAGTTCGAGTCACCCTGCCAGCGGGGGACCACGTGTACGTGCAGGTGGTCCTCGATTCCCGCGCCGGCTACGCGCCCCTGGTTGATGCCGATGTTGAATCCGTCAGCCCGGTACTCGGCGGCGAGCGTCGAGGTGGCGACGGCGACCAGGCGCATTGCGTCGGCCAACTCCTCCGGCGTGGCCTCGGCGACCGTGCCGGCGTGGCGGTTGACCGCCGACATCAGGTGGCCGGGCGTGTACGGGTAGGCATTGAGGATCAGGAAGGCGTGCGCGGAGCGCAGCAGGACCAGGGACTTGCGGTCGTCGCCGGCCGCGAGCGCGTTGCAGAAGATGCAACCGGGAGCCGAACCGGCACTGGCGACGTAGGCCATCCGCCACGGCGCCCAGAGGCGCTTCACGCCGCGGGCTGCGGCCTCACGTGTTCACGAGCTCGCGCAGGCGCTTGCCGACCTTGAAGAACGGGACGCGCTTTTCCGGTACGTCGACGCTCGTCCCCGTCTTCGGATTGCGTCCCTTTCGAGAATTGCGGTGGCGGATCCGGAAGCTGCCGAAGCCCCGAAGCTCGACCTTGTCCCCCTTGGCGAGGGCGTCCGTGATGTTCTCGAAGATCGTGTTGACGATCGTCTCGGTCTCCTTTTTGGTGAGACTCGAGACTTTCGAGACCTCGTCGATCAGCTCCGCTTTCGTCATCGTCCACTCCGTCCCACGGCGAGGACCCGTCCGGAAACTCGACGAGAACCTAGCACGCTGAACGCGAGAATGTCAACCAGCATAAGGGGTTAGAGGCCACGGGCCGTTCGGTGCCGTTCCCTCTATCATAGGATTAGTCCGCATTTTCGGCCCTTTCCACCCTGATGCCGCGTGCGCCACTCGAGCTTCCACGCCGCGGACGCCGGTCAGTCCATCAGATACAGGGGCGTCTTAAAGACGGGAAGGACGGGTGCGAGGGCGCGCCCACCCATCAGCCCCAGCTCGTTACGGATCAGGTCCAGGATCGACAGGCGACGCCGCGCCGGAATGACCCGAGGCGGAATATTCAGGCCGGCCAGCTTCGCCGCCCGGTTGATCGCGTCTTCCAGTCCGCCCAGCTCGTCGACCATGCTCAGCGCCCTGGCCTGCGCGCCGGAGAAGATCCGGCCGTCCGCGAACTGCGCCACGCGGGCCCGGTCCAGCCTGCGCCCTTCGGTCACGGCGGTGATGAACTGGGCGTGGACGTCGTCGAGCAGCGCCTGCAGCACCCGGCGCTCCTCGGCCGTCATCGGTCGCGCGATGTTGCCCATGTCCTTGAACTGCCCGGCCTTGACGACCACGTAATCCACGCCGATCTTCTTCATGAGGTTCTCGAGGTTCGCCATCTGCATGATGACGCCGATCGAGCCCGTGAGCGTGCCTGGGTTGGCGTAGATCTGATCGGCGGCGACGGCGACGTAGTAGCCGCCCGAGGCGGCGACGGCCCCCAGCGAGGCGACGACCGGCTTGCCCGCCTGGCGCACGCGACGAATGGCGTCGTGCACCTCCTGGGTGGGCCCGACGATCCCGCCGGGGCTGTTGATCCGGATGACGACGGCCCGGACCAAGGGGTTGTCGCGGTGGTTCCGGAGATCCTTGAGGAGCTCCTCCACGTCGACGATGATGCCTTCCAGCTCGACGATGGCGACGCGGGCGCCGAAGCCGCCGCCCTCGGGGCCCTGGAGCATGGCGGAGACGACGGCGAGGAACCCGACCACCACGCCGAGGTAGATGGCCACCGTGACGCTGACGACGGTGACCCGCCGCGCCACGTCAGCGGCTACTCCTCGTCGTCATAGTCGTACTCATTGCGAGGCTTGCCGCGCTTGCCGCGCCGGGTCTGCCCGCGCTCCTCCCCCTCGCGACCGAGGTCCACGGCGTGGGCCAGCTCCTTGAGGCTGAGCCCGATGCGCCGCTCGTTGGGATCGACGCGGATGACCAGCAGCGTCAGCTCGTCGCCGGCGTTGACGATCTCGTCCGGGCGGCTGATCGGCCGGTTGGCCATCTGCGAGATGTGCAGCAGCCCGTCCACGCCCGGCTCCAGCTCCACGAAGGCGCCGAAGTCGGTGAGCCGGACCACCTTGCCCGTCACCCGCGAGCCCATCGGGTAGCGCTGGGCTACCGTGCTCCAGGGGTCCGGCTGGATCTGCTTGAACCCCAGCGAGATCCGCTTGTTCTCGCGGTCGACGTTGAGGATCTGCGTCTCGATCTCCTGGCCCTTCTTGAGGAGCTCCGAGGCGTGCCCGACCGACCGCGTCCACGACATGTCGGAGATGTGCAGGAGGCCGTCCACGCCCGGCTCCAGCTCGATGAAGGCGCCGAAGTCGGTGAGGTTGCGCACCCGCCCCGTCACCCGCATGCCCGGCTTGTAGCGCTCCTCGATCGTCTGCCAGGGATCGGGCTCGACCTGCTTCATGCCCAGCGAGATCCGCTTGGCCGCCCGGTTGACGTCGAGCACGACCACGTCCACATCGTCGCCCACGTTGACGAGCTTCGACGGATGGCGCACCCGCCGCGTCCACGACATCTCCGAGACGTGCACGAGCCCCTCCACGCCCGGCTCCAGCTCGATGAACGCGCCGTAGTTGGTGAGGCTCACCACCCGCCCGCGCGCCTTGGTGCCCACCGCGTACCTCTTCTCCACGTTCTCCCAGGGGTCCGAGGACTTCTGCTTGTAGCCGAGCGAGACGCGGCCCGTCTCGCGGTCGAAGTGCAGCACCACCACCTCGACCTGGTCGCCCACCTGGAAGATCTCGGAGGGATGGCCCACGCGGCCCCAGCTCATGTCGGTGACGTGCAGGAGGCCGTCGATGCCCCCGAGGTCGATGAAGGCGCCGTAGTCGGTGATGTTCTTCACCGTGCCCGTCAGCGCCATGCCCTCGTGGAGCACCTCGAGCGTGTGCTTCTTCTTCTCCTCGCGCTCCTCCTCCAGCACCGCCCGCCGGGAGAGGACGACGTTGCCGCGCCGGCGATTGAGCTTGATGACCTTGGCCCGGATGGTCTGGCCGACCATGGAGGCGAGGTTCTTCACCGGACGCAGATCGACCTGGGAGCCAGGCAGGAACGCCTTGACCCCGACGTCCACCGCCAGCCCGCCCTTGACGACCTCGACGACGCGCCCGTCGACCGGGCTGCCCTTGTCGTAGGCGTGGGAGATGGCGTCCCAGACCTTGATCTTGTCGGCCTTCTCCTTGGAGAGGACGATCAGCCCTTCGGCGTCCTCCTTCGCCTCGAGGTAGACGTCCAGCTCGTCGCCGACCTTGGGCAGCGTCCCCCCCGCGCGGTGGAACTCCTCGATGGGGATGGCCCCCTCGCTCTTGTAGCCGACGTCGACCAGCACTTCGCTGGTGCCGACGTGCACGACCCGGCCACGGACCACCTCGCCCTCCTCGAACTCGGTGATCCCGGTGGCGCCGTACCAATCTTCCATCCGGTCCTCGGCCGCGTCTGGGGTCGCCTCCTTTCGCTGGCCGCCGAGGCTTTTGCGTGGTTCACCCTTCTCCATCCTGCTCGTTCCTCCCTAGATATGATGGGGCGAGGTCGAGGGTGCTCTCACACCCGCCTCGCCGGCTGCTTGATCCTTGAGGCGCGCGATCGCCGCCATCATCTCCCGACTGGCGGCCTCGTAGGAGTCTTTTCTGCCGGCACCGTTGCCGGCGCCGAACTGCAACGTCGGCCCGAACGCCACGGTGATCCTGCCCGGGTGCGGCAGCCGCCCGCGCGACCACGCGCGCCCGCTGCCCCGCACGTAGACGGGCACCACCGGCGCGCCGCTCAAGGTGGCGAGCATGCCGGCGCCGAGCTTCGGGGGACGCAGCACGCCCTCCTCGCCCCGCGTGCCCTCCGGGAACACGAGGAGCGCACCGCCTTCCTGGAGCACGCGCAGCGCCGTCCGCAGGGCTCCCGGATCGCTCCCCTCCCGGCGCACCGGCCACGCCCCCAGCCTGCGAATGAGCCCTCCCAACAGCGGGACGTCGAACAGCTCGGCCTTGGCCATGAACGACACCCGGCGCGGCGCCAGGCCCGCGACCAGCGGCGGGTCCAGGACGCTGGAGTGGTTGGCGACCAGCAGGACGGGCCCGCTCCCGGGCACGTGCTCCCGGCCACGAACCTCCAGCCTCCAGAAGACCCGCATCAGCGCGACCGCGAGCGCTCTCACGACCGGGTACAGCATCGCTGCTCGATGAACCTGACCATCTCATCGACAACATCGTCGATGGTCCGGTTGGTCGTGTCGATTTCCTTCGCGCCTTCGGCCTTGCGGAGTGGCGCGATCCTTCGGGTTTGGTCCTGGATGTCGCGGGCACCGATTTCGGCACGGGCCACCGCCAGGTCGACAGTGACACCCCGGGCACGGAACTCGGCCTGGCGTCGACGGGCCCTCTCCTCCAGGTCGGCGTCGAGATAGAACTTCACGTCCGCGTCAGGGCAGACAACCGTCCCCGTGTCACGTCCCTCGAGGATGACGTCCCCCGCCGCAGCCAGACGACGCTGGATTGGAGTGATCTTGGCGCGGACCGGCTCGAGCGTCGTGAGGTCCGAGGTCATTCGGTCGATGGCCCGGGTGCGGATCTCCTCCGTCACGTCGCGGCCGTTCACGTGGACTCGCCCATCCCGGATTTCGATCTCGACCGACTCCAGGTGCCGACGGAGCTTGGGGGTGTCCTCGGCAGCAAGGTCCCCCTCCCGGAGCACGCTCCAGGCCAGGGCCCGGTACATCGCACCGGTATCGACGAGCCGGTATCCCAATCGCCGGGCCAGGGCGCGGGCGGCTGTCGTCTTCCCCGCGCCCGCCGGCCCGTCGATCGTGATCACCGGTTCGCGCTCCCCGGCCCTCATCACCTGTCGGAGGGGGCCTCGGCGGCCCCCTCCGAAACCTCCCCCGGGAACGGTTGCGCCGGCGGAGCCGGCGCTCGGAACCTGCCCAAACGGTCGGTCGATGCCCGAGCCCTCATGGCTCCATGGTGACGGCCGGCTCGCCGGCCAGCCCGTTGAGCAGGTCGGCGAATTGGGGGAACGAGGTGGCGATGCAGGCGGTGTCCTCGATCACCGTCTCGCCGTCAGCGACAAGGCCGGCCACGGCCAGGGCCATCGCGATACGGTGATCGCCGCCGCTGGCGACGCGGGCCCCGCGCAGGCGAGCGCCGCCCTCGATGAGGAGCCCGTCCGGCCGCTCGGCGATCCGCGCCCCCATGGCCCCCAGCTCCCGCGCCAGCGCGGCGACGCGGTCGGACTCCTTCACGCGCAGCTCGGCGGCGTCGCGGATCTCGGTCCGGCCCCGCGCGACGAGCGCCGCCACCGCCAGCGCCGGAATCTCGTCGATGAGCCTGGGCACCAGGGCTCCGGCGACCGTCGTCCCCGCGAGTTCGCGGCCGGCGGCGGTGATCGCGCCGCTGGGCTCCCCCACGCCTCCGCGCTCCGTCGGCGCGATCTCCAGGTGCGCGCCCATGGCGCCGAGCGCCTCCAGCAGGCCCGCCCGCGTGGGGTTCAGCCCTACGCCGGCGACGGTGACCCGCGCATCGGCGACGATCAGCCCGGCCACCAGGAGGAATGCAGCCGATGAAATGTCGCCGGGCACGATCACCGTCGTTCCCATCAGGGCGCCGGGGCTCATCGTCGTCGAGAGGCCCCGCGTCTCGAGCCGCGCCCCGAACTGTCGCAGCATTCGCTCCGAGTGATCGCGCGACTGCGCTGGCTCGGTCACCGCCACCGACCCGTCGGCGTAGAGGCCGGCCAGCAGGATCGCGGACTTCACCTGGGCCGACGCGATCGGCAGCTCGTAGGCGAGGGCCGTCGGTCTGTCCACGCCCCGAATGGCCAACGGGAGGCGACCGCCTTCCGCGCGCCCGACGATCGTGGCTCCCATGCGCCGGAGGGGCTCGGCGACACGCCCCATGGGGCGCCGCCTGAGCGATTCGTCGCCGGTGAGGAACGTCCAGAACGGCTGGCCCGCCAACGCGCCCAGGAGCAGCCGCGCCGTGGTGCCGGAATTGCCGCAGTCGATGACGTTCGACGGCTCGCCGAGCCCCCGCAGCCCGGTGCCCGCGATGCGGTACTCGCCGGGCCCCTTGCGGGTGACATCCACGCCCAGCGCCTCGACGGCTGCGATCGTCCGCAGACAATCTTCGGCCTCGAGATAGCCGCGGATCTCCGTCACGCCCTCGGCCAGCGCGCCCAACAGCGCCGCCCGATGCGAAATCGACTTGTCCCCCGGCACCTCGACCTGGCCGCGCAGCCGGCTCACCGGATGGATCCGGAGCCTCACGGCAGCGCCTCGCGCTGAGCCTTGATCCGCGCCAGGGCCTCCCGGAGCCCGGCGGCGTCGCCGGCGTCGATCAGCTTCGACAGCTCGGCGAGCGCGCGGAGGAACTCCCGGATGGTGGTGCCGAGCGCGTCGCGATTGGCGAGGAAGATTTCCTCCCACACCTCGGGGTCGGAGGCGGCGATGCGGGTGGTGTCGCGGAAGCTTCGCGCGGCCACCTCGAACGCCGCCGGATCGAAGCGCGCGACGCCGTCGACGAGGGCGCAGGCGACGAGGTGCGGCAGGTGGCTGATCGCGGCCACCGCGCGGTCGTGGGCGTCGGGATCGAGCGTCAGAACCCGTCCCGCGCCGAGCCCTTCCCAGAAGGCCGTGACCCCCTTCACCGCCGCCGGCGCGCTGCTCTCGCTCGGCGTGACGATGACCGTAGCGCCGCGGAAGAGATCGGCCCGGGCCATTCCGTAGCCGCTCAGTTCCGAGCCGGCCATCGGGTGGCTGCCGACGAAGTGCAGCGGACGCCCGGCGGCGAGCCGCTGCGCGGCCCGCACGATCCCGCCCTTCGTGGAGCCGACGTCGGTGAGGAGGGCATCGGCCAGGGCCGCGCGCCACACCTCCCCCAGCAGGCGCTCGATGGACGCCACCGGGGCCGCCAGGACGACGAAGTCGGCGCCGACGACGCCCGCCGTGAGGTCGGTGGTCGCGCGGTCAAGGACGCCGTCGCGGAGAGCCGGCTCGAGCCGGCGCCCGTCGCGTCCGATGCCGACGATCTCCCGGGCCAGGCCCTGCGCGCGGGCCGCCTTGGCGACCGAGCCGCCCAGGAGCCCCACGCCGACGACGGCGAGCCGCTGAATCACCCTCAGGCCTTCTTCCCCAGCGCGGCCCGCAGCCCCTTGATCAGCCGCCGGTTCTCCTCGGGGGTGCCGACCGTGATGCGGAGCGTGCTCTCCATGCCGAAGGGCGTCATGGGACGCACGATGATGCCCCCGTGCAGGAGCTTCTGGTAGATCTCGGCGGCGCTCCGACCCACGTCGACGAGGATGAAGTTCGCGCGGGAGGGAACGTACTTGAGCCCCAACGCCTTGAACTCCTCGTAGAGGAAGTGGCGCCCGGCCTCGATCATCCGCACGCACTCCAGCACGTGCGCGTCGTCCTCCAGCGCCGCCAGGGCCGCCGCCTGGGCCAGGGAGTTGACGTTGAAGGGCTGGCGGATGCGGTTCATGAGCGCCGTCGCGTCGGCATCGGCGACGCCGTAGCCCACGCGCAGCCCGGCCAGGCTGTTGGCCTTGGAGAAGGTTCTCAGCACGATGACCTTGCGGCCCTGCTTGACGTACGCGAGCGCGTCCGGGAAATCGGGTCCCTGGGCGAACTCGAGGTACGCCTCGTCGAAGACGACGATGGTGCGCTCGGGCGCCCGCGCCATGAAGTGCTCGACCTCCTCCGCCGTCACGATCGTCGCGGTGGGGTTGTTGGGATTGGCGATGAAGATGACCTTCGTGAGCGGCGTGATGGCCCGGGCCATGGCCTCCAGATCGAGCCGGTAATCCTTCAGCATCACCATCACGCGGATGCCGCCGGCCGCCTGCACGACCATCGGGTACACCACGAAGGAGGGATGCGGCACGATGGCCTCGTCCCCGGGTTTGAGGAAGGTGCGCACCAGCAGCTCGATCAGCTCGTTGGAGCCGTTGCCCAGGATCACGTGCTCGGGCGTTACGCCGTGCTTCTTGGCCAGGGCCTGCCGCAGATAGAAGCCGCTGCCGTCCGGGTAGCGGTTGAGGACGTTGAGCGCGGCCGCAACGGCCTTCTGCACCCGATCGGAGGGGGCCAGCGGGTTTTCGTTGGAGGCCAGCTTGATGGCGTTCGCGATCCCGAGCTCGCGCTCCAGCTCCTCGATCGGCTTCCCCGGCTCGTAGGGCGCGATCCCCAGGATATGCTCGTTCGCCAGTGACTCCCACTGTGTCATGCTCGCTCGCTCCTTATCCCGCGGGGTACGAGCCTAGGACTTTCAAAAAGAGGGTGCGCTCGCCGATCTCGCCCAGCGCCGAGGCGACCGTGGGCGTGTCGCGATGGCCCTCGAAGTCCACGAACATCACGTACTCCCACGGCCTGCGCTTCGCCGGCCGCGATTCGATCTTGGTCAGGTTCAGCCCGCGCCGCGCGAACGGCTCGAGGATACGGTAGAGCGCGCCGGGTTCATTGCGCATCGCGAACAGGATCGAGGTCTTGTCCCGCTCGCTGGGCCCGGTGGCGCGTCGCCCGATGACGAGGAAGCGCGTCGAGTTGTAGGGGTTGTCCTCGATCCGCGGTCTCAGCACGGGCACGCCGTACAGCTCCGCCGCCAGGTCGGAGGCGATCGCCGCCACCGTGACGTCGCCGGCGGCGAGCTCCGCCGCCGCCGCCGTCGACGTCACCTCCTGCGTCGGCACGTCCGGCAGGTGCTGGGCCAGCCAGCCGCGGCACTGCGCCAGCGCCTGGGGATGCGAGACGACGACCTTGATCTCCCCAAGGTCGCGGGCCAGCGAGAGCAGGTTTTGGGTGATCGTGAGGTACCGCTCACCGCAGACGAGCGCGTCCGAGTCGATCAGCCGGTCCAGCGTGACGTTCACGGCGCCTTCGGCGCTGTTCTCGACCGGCACGATGCCGTACTCCACGCGTCCGTGCTCCATATCGTCGAAGACGTCGGCGATCGACCGTAACCCCGCGTACGCGGCGGAGGAGCCGAAGTGCTGGAGCGCGGCCTGGTGGCTGAAGGTCGCGCGGGGGCCGAGGTAGCCCACTGTCAGCGGCCCCTCCAGCGCGCGGCAGCCGGACAGGATCTCGCTCCAGATCGCGCGCACGGCTTCGGCCGAGAGCGGGCCCGGGTTGAGCGCGGTCAGGCGGGCGACGATCTCGGCTTCCCGCTCGGCGGCATACGACGGCGAATCCTGCCGTCGTTTGAGGTCTCCGATGTTGAGAGCGGCCTCGGCGCGCTGGTTGAGGAGGTGAAGGATTTGGTTGTCGAGCTCGTTGATCCTGGAACGCCAATCGTCCAGGTTCATAGGGACTCCTGCCCGCTCTGCTGAATACCGCGCATTATAGGCCAACGCTTCAACCCGGCGCAAGCGACTGGCAGGCAGTGCGACGCCGCAGGGCGGCGGCGTTGCCGCCGGCACGCCCGCCCGAGGCGAGCCTGAGTGAGCCTGCGACGCCGCAGGGCGGCGGCGTTGCCGCCGGCACAGCCGGAGGTCAACGTCGCGCCACCGGCGCCGCCGCCGCCCGCCGAAGCGCGGCGATCTCCCCGGTCGTGAGGGGACGCGCGGCGCCCACCGGCAAGTTGCCGAGCTTCACCGGACCGAAGGCGGTCCGCCGCAGGCGCACCACCGGATGGCCGAGCGCCGCGCAGTAGCGCTTCACCTCGTGCTTGCGCCCCTCGGTGAACGTCAGGCGAAGATGGCTCCCCGAGGGCAAGGCGCCGAGGGGCTCCACCGTCAGCGGCACCGCGGGACCGTCGTCGAGCATCACGCCCCGCCGCCAGCGCGCGAGATCGGCCCGGGCGACCGCGCCCGCGACCTCTGCTTCGTAGACGCGCGGCAGGCCGTACCGCGGATGCAGGAGGCGGTGCGTCAGGGCGCCGTCGTTGGTCAGGAGCAGCGCGCCCTCGACGTCGGCGTCGAGGCGTCCCACCGGATAGAGGCGCGCCACCGGCGGTACCAGGTCGGTGACGACCCGGCGTCCCCGCGGGTCGCCGCGCGACGTGAGGTAGCCGCGCGGCTTGTTGAGGAGGATGTAGTGCTTCGCCTCGGCGGCCGGGATCGCGCGTCCATCGACGGTGATGGTGTCGACGAGAGGATCGGCGACCGTTCCCGGCTCGCGCGTCACCACGCCGTTGACGGCGACGCGACCGTCGAAGACCAGCCGATCAGCCGCTCGCCGGGACGCCAGCCCCGCTTGGGCCAGGATCTTGTTCAGTCGCAGCTTCGCCATCGATGGCGGCGGTTGCCGGGACCTCGGGAACGATCAGCTCGCTCTCGACCTTGGGCAGGTCGCCCAGATCGCGCAGACCGAAGGCGACGAGAAACTCGCGCGTCGTCTCGTAGAGGAAGGGCCGGCCGGGCGCGTCCTTGCGTCCGGCCACGCGGATGAGCCGCCGCTCCAAGAGGTTCTCCAGCACCCCCTCCGAGTTCACGCCACGGATCGCGTCTACCTCCGGGCGCGACACCGGTTGGCGATAGGCGACGATGGCCAGCGTCTCCAGGGCGGGGCGCGAGAGGCGGGCGCGCGTCCGGGCCTTGGCCAGCCGCAGCAGCCACGGTGCGATCTCGGGCCGCGTCACCATGCGGTGGCCGCCGGCGACGTCGACGATCGCCAGCGGGCTGTCGGCCGCCGCATAGCGCGCCTGCAGCTCTTCGACGAGGACGCGCGCCGCGGCGACGTCCGGCAGGTCCAGCACCTCCCGGATGCGCTCGGCCTCCAGCGGCGTATCGGAGGCGAACAGCAGGGCCTCGACGACGTCAGTCGGAGTCGGCAATGGTGGCCTCGCTCGTCGTGGGTTGGACAACGCTCGGCGCGCTCGCCGGCGGCTCGGCGCGCCGCTCGATGACGATTTCCCCGAACAGCTCGCTCTGCTGGGCGCGGATGTTGCCGAGCCTCACCAGTTCCAGAACCGCCAACAACGTCACCACCACCTCGGACCGGACGCGCTCGGTGCCGGTCAGCGATGAGAACAGCAGCGACCAGGTGTCGCGCAGCACGGCCAGGATCTCGGCCATCCGCTCCACGAGCGACATCGGCTCCGGCTCGACTTCCCGGGGCTTCCGCCGCGCCTGCTCGTCGATGAGGCGCCGGAGCGCGCGTTCGAGCAGGTGCAGGCTCAGGTCCTCCAGCGGCACGTCGTCGGGCGGCGGCAGATCGCTCAGCGGGCGTCCCCAGACGAGCGCCTGCTCGGCCTCCCGGTCGGCGAGCCAGGCGCCGAGCGCCTTCACCCGCGCGTACTCCCGGAGGCGCTCCTCCAGCTCCCGACGGAGCGCTTCGGCGTCCTCGTCGAACTGCTCCTCGTCCTCGTCCGGCGGCACCAGCAGCTTGGACTTGAGATAGATCAGCGTCGCGGCCATGACCAGGTAGGCGCCGGCCGTCTCCAGATCCTGAAATTCCATCGCCTCCAGGTGGGCCAGATACTGATCGGTGATCGTGCGGATCGGCAGCGCAGCGAGGTCGATCTCGTTCGTCCGGCAGAGATGCAGCAGGAGGTCGAACGGTCCCTCGAACTGCCCCACCCGCAGCGTCAGGGGCGGTGGCGTCGTGGGGGCCGCGGTCGCCGTCATGGAGTGAGCGTCACCGCCCGCCGGACCTCCTCCATGGTGGACTGGGCCACCCGGCGGGCCCGGGCCGAGCCCTCGCGCAGGATGTCGGCGATCATGTCGGGCTTCTCGGCGAAGCCCTGTCGCCGCTCGCGGATCGGGGCCAGCGCCGGCTCGAGATGCTTGAGGAGCACGTCCTTGCAGTCCAGGCAGCCGATCCCGGCGGTGCGGCATCCCGTGGCGCAGTACTCGCGATCGTCGGCGGGCGTGAAGATCTTGTGCAGGTCGAACACGGGACAGATCTCGGGGTTGCCGGGATCCGACCGCCGCTTGCGGGCGGGGTCGGTCACCATCGGCCGCACCTTCTGCCGGATGGTCTCGGCGGAGTCCGAGAGATAGATCGCGTTGCCATACGACTTGGACATCTTGCGACCATCCGTCCCCGGCACCTTCGGGATCTCCGTCAACTTGGCCTGGGGTTCGGGAAAGATTTCCCCGAAGGTGTGGTTGAACCGGCGCGCGACCTCGCGCGTCAGCTCGATGTGGGGCACCTGGTCGATCCCCACCGGCACCCACTGGGGCTTGTAGATGAGGATGTCCGCCGCCTGGAGCAGCGGGTAGCCGAGCAGGCCGTAGGAGGGCGACTCGATGCCGAGCTGCTCCATCATCTCCTTGTAGGTCGGCACCCGCTCGAGCCAACCGACCGGCGTGATCATCGAGAAGAGTAGGTGCAGCTCGGCGTGCTCGGGGACCAGCGACTGGATGAACATCGTGCACCGCTGCGGCTCGAGCCCGGCGCCGAGCCAGTCGGCGACCATCTCGATCGTGTTGCCCGGCACCTCCCGGAAGTTCTCGGCGTCGGTCGTCAGCGCGTGCCAGTTGGCGATGAAGAAGAAACAGTCGTGCGACTCCTGCAACCGCACCCAGTTGTCGAGGGCGCCGAGATAGTTTCCCAGATGGAGCTTGCCCGTCGGACGCATCCCCGACAGGACGCGATCCTTGGCCATCAGCGCCTCGCCTGCTCCAGGATCTTGGCCGATCGCACGAACACATAGTACGCGTAGAGCCCCGCCAGCAGAAGCCCCCTCCAGCCGTCGAGGAAGCCCCGGCGCAGGACGTACATGCCGACGAAGCGCCCCAGTGGCCGCAGCACGAGATCGCGGGCGCGGGCGCGCCGGCCGCTCTTCACCCATTCGCCGGCGGCCAGCGTCGAGTACCGGTCGGCCCGGGCGAGGAAGTCCGCCACGTCGCGGTAGCTGCGGTGGAGCAGTGCGCCCCGGAGCCGCCCGATGCGCCCGTCGACCCGCAGGGACTCGTGAACATCCCGCTCGGCGAAGCGGGCCCGGCCACGCTGGAAGAGCCGGACTTGCCAGTCGGGATAGAGGCCGCCGCGGCGCACCCACCGTCCCCAGAAGATGTTCTTCCGCGGCAGGGCGTACGCCTCGTAGGCGGCGCTGCCGGCCAGACGGGCGCGGATCTCGTGCCTCAGCTCCGGCGACACCTCCTCGTCGGCGTCGAGCGACAGGACCCAGTCGCCACCGGCCCGCTCCAGCGCGAAGTTCTTCTGGCGGGCGAAGCCCGGCCACGGACGGACGATCACGTGATCGGTGAACTCGCGGGCGATCTGGACCGTCTTGTCCTGCGATTCGGCGTCGACGACGACGATCTCGTCCGCCCAGGCCACGCTCTCCAGGCAGTCGCGCAGCCGCTCCTCCTCGTTGTAGGTAACGACCACGACGCTCAGGCGCGGCGGCGCCGTCATCTCAGCAGCTCCGTCGCCGCGGCGACCACCGCGTCGACGCCCACCGCGTCGACCCGGCCGCCCTGGCCCTGGAGCGCACGGTGGCCCGAGCCATAGGGACCGTTGCGCTCGGCGCGCGTGGGCCCGTAGATCCCGATGCACGGCGTGCCCAGCGCCGCCGCCAGGTGGAGCGGGCCGGTGTCGCCGGCCACCAGCAGGCTGGCGCGCCGGAGGACCGCGATCAACTCGTAGAGGGTGGTGGCCGGCGCCAGCACCCGCCGGCCGGCGGCGGGCTCGCCGACGATCGCCCGCGCCGCCGCCTCCTCGCCGGGTCCCCACACGACGAGCACGTGCGCGGCCGCCTCGTCGGCGAGCCACGTCGCCAGCGTCCGGAACCGATCGGCCGGCCAGCGCTTGTTCCGCCGCCCGGCGCCCGGGTTGAGCACCACCACCCGATTGCGCGGCTTGAGCCCGGCCGCCGTGAAGAAGTCGTCGATCCTCGTCTCGGCGCCCGGATCGGACGGCAGGTTGAACGCGACGACACGCTGGCGGATACCCAGTGGCTCGAGCAGGGCCAGGTACTGATCCACGACGTGCGTCGCCTCGGGCGGAGGCGTCACGCGACGGTTGGTGAAGAGCGCGCTCAACGGCTCCCGACAGAGGCCGGCGTTGAAGCCGATGCGAACCGGAGCGCGCGTCAGCCTGACCAGCAGCCCGCTCTTGAGCAGTCCCTGCAGATCGAACGCGACGTCGAAGTGTCCCGCCGTGAGCCGCCTCCGGAGCATGCCCAGCGCCACGGCCGCGCCGGCGATGCCGCTCGCGCTCCGCGCCCGCCGCCAGAGGCGGGTGTCCACCGTCAGCACCTCGTCGAGCCCGGGATGGCCGGCCAGCAGGGCCGCCTCCCGCTGCTCGACGATCCAGCTGAGCCGCGCGCCGGGCAGCCGCGCCCGCAGCGTCGCGGCTACCGGCAGGGCGTGGACCACGTCCCCCAGCGACGAGAGCTTGACGAGCGCGAAGTTCATCGGCTCACCTCGCACGGCCGGGCCTCCGCCCCGCGACGTGCTGCGGCTCGCACGACCCTATTCATAGGCTCGCCTCGCACGCAGGGACCCCCGCCCCGCGACGTGCTGCGGCTCGCACGACCTTATTCATAGGCTCGCCTCGCACGCAGGGGCCCCAACTCCTGGCCGCCCTGCGGCTCGCACTGCCTTCATCCGAAGCGCTCGCGGATCAGGGCGATCAGGTCGCGCGTCGAATGGCTCTTGGGATCGCCGGCGATGGCGATCTCGCCACCGATGGCCCGAACGCTCCCCCGCTCCGGCACCGACTCGACCGTGTAGTCCGTGCCCTTGGCGTGCACGTGCGGGCGGAGGCGCGCCACCAGGCGGTCGGCCGTGTCGTCGTCGAAGACGACCACGTGGTCGACGGCCCGCAGCGCTCCGAGCAGCTCGGCGCGCTCGGGCGCGGGCATCAGCGGACGCCCGGGGCCCTTGAGACGGGTGACGGCGGCGTCGGCGTTGAGGCCGACGAAGAGGACGTCGCCGAGCGCGCGGGCGTCTTTTAGATACCGGACGTGGCCGACGTGCAGGAGGTCGAAGCACCCGTTGGCCAGGACGATTCGCTTGCCCTCGGCGCGGAGCCGCTCCGCCAGCGCGGCGGCCTCCTCCACGGTCAGGGGCCCGGCCGCGCGACTCCTCATCGGTCGGCGGCGCGGCGCCCGCGCTCGGCCCCTTGACCGCGTCTCAGCGCGCACGACCCCTCGACGGGCGCCCGGCTCCCGTCCTCACGGGCTGCCGTCGCTGAGCGCCTGGGCCAGCTCGGTGTGGGCGACGGTCGCGGTCCCGCGCTTCATCACCACGATCCCCCCGGCCATGTTCGCCAGCGTCGCCGCCTCCAGGGGGCTGGCGCCGCTGGCCAGCGCCAGCGTGAACGAGCTGATGACGGTGTCGCCCGCGCCGGTGACGTCGGCGATCTCGTCCGTCCCGAAGATCGGAATGAAGCTGGCGCCTCCCTCGCGCTCCAGGAGCGCAACGCCCTGGCTGCCACGCGTGACGAGCAGCATGCCGGCGTCGAGGCGCTCGAGCAGCTGTCGCCCCGCCTTCTCCACCGCCCGCTCGTCGTCGACGGGACTGCCCGTCAGCTCCGCCAGCTCGGCCTCGTTCGGCGTCGCCGCGGTCACGCCGGTGAAGCGCGGCAGCTCGTAGCGGCTGTCGACGCTCACGATCGCGCCGCGCTTGCGGGCGATGGCCCGGATGCGCTCGAAGACGCGGGGCGTGACCGTCCCGTATCCGTAGTCGGAGACCACGATGGCGTCGGCGCCCGCGCCCAGCGCGGTCAGGCACGCCAGCAGCGCGTCTTCGGCCATGGGGGCGAGCTCGCCGGAGGGCTCGCGATCGATCCGCACCACCTGCTGGCGCGTCGCCTGGTAGCCGCCGGCCATGATGCGCGTCTTCACGGGCGTCGTCCGTCCCGCCTCGGTCACGATACCGTCCGTCGGGACGCCGGCGGTGCGGAAGAGGGTCAGCAGCTCTTCTCCCGCGCGATCGCGCCCCACCACGCCGATCGGCACGACCCGGGCGCCGAGCGCGTGGATGTTGTTGGCGGCGTTGGCGGCGCCGCCCAGCCTCACGTCGCGGTCGGTGAATTTCAAGATGATGACGGGCGCCTCGCGCGAGATCCGCCCGGGCTTGCCGATGAGGTACTCGTCGGTGATCAGGTCGCCGACGACGATGAGCACGCGACTGGCGAAGCGCTCGATGACGGCGCGGAGCCGCCTGGCTTCGGCCATCACCGGGCGCGCTCACCGAGGATCCACTCGACGGCGTCGAGCAGATCGCTCGCGACGTGATCGGGCATGGCCGGGAAGCTCGCCCGGCGGTACTCCCACTCGCCTCGGCCGTAGCCCGTCAAGACGAGGACGCTCCGGGCGCCGACGGCGCCGGCGGCGACGAGGTCGGACGGCTTGTCGCCGACGACCGCGGAGGCGCGCAGGTCCAGCCCCAGCTCCGACGCTGCGCGCAGCAGCAGCCCGGGCTTGGGCTTGCGGCAGTCGCAGTCGGCCCGGTACGGCGGCTGGCCATCGGTCGGATGGTGCGGACAGACATAGATCCCGTCCAGGTGGGCGCCCGCCTGCTTGAGCTGAGCGACCAGCTCGGCGTTGACCGCGTGCAGCACCTCCTCGGAGAAGTACCCGCGCGCCACGCCCGCCTGGTTGGTGACCACGACCGCGGCCACGCCGGCGGCGTTCAGCGCTCTGACGGCCTGGGCCGCGCGCGGAAGAAGCTGGAGTCGGTTGGGATGGTTGACGTATCCCACTTCCTCAGTGAGAGTTCCGTCGCGGTCGATGAACACCCCGAGCCGGGACGCCACTTTTTGCAGTCTAAGGCCAAGCCCCGGTTTTCTCAAGACAAATTGGCCTTCCCCGCGACGCACTCCGCGTAGAGCCGCCCCAGGGCCGCGACCTGAGCGGCGTAGGTGAAGGGCTCCGCCGAGGCGCGGGCCGCTGCCGCCATCTCGGCAGCGCGAGACGGCGTGAGGTCGCGCACCGCCTGCAACGCCGCCGCGATGTCGCGGGGGTCGCGGGGGTCGGTGACGGCGCCGTTGACGCCCGGCCGCACGACCTCGCTGCCCCCCGCCAGAGCGCTGGTGACGACGGCGAGCCCGGAGGCCAGGGCCTCCAGGTGGACGTTGCCGAACGGCTCGTACCGCGTCGGGAGGACGCAGACGTCGGCCGCCGCATACCACCGCTCGATGTCGGGGCGTGGCCCCAGCCAGATCACGCGCTCGGCCACCCCCAGCCGCGCGGCGAGCGCGCCGTAGGGGGCGGTGTCGCCCTTGCCCACGACGAGCAGGCGGCTCGCTCGATCGCCGAGCGCGGCGAGGGCCTCGATGGCCGCCGCGAGCCCCTTCCGCTCGAACCCGCTGCCCACGAAGAGCACGGCCCAGGCCTGGGTGGGAATCCCCGCCTCCGCCCGGGCGGCCGGACGCAGCGCCGCACGCTTGCGCGGGTGAAAGCGCTCCAGGTCCACGCCGTTGTAGACGACAGAAACGCGCCCCGGGTGGACGTGGTAGAGCGTCTCGATCTCGCGCTTTCCGGCGCGCGCGATGGCGACGATGCGCGGGGTACGCTCGAAGACACGGCGCTCGAGCGCGAGCACGACGCGATGGTAGAGCCCGCGCGCCGCCGGGCGGTCACGGCTCGCCAGGTAGGCGCGGTGGCATCCTTCCCCGGCCCGGTAGATCTGCTGGCAGAGCGTGCGCTCGTGGCTCTGCACCACGTCCCAGCCGCCGCGCGCGACGAGACGGCGCGCGGCCGCTGCCAGGGCCAGCACCCGGCCGACCGCTGGTAACGGCGGGAGGGACAGCCGGTGAAGTGTCGCGCCCCGCATCGGCGGCTGCCCGGGCGGGCTCGCCAGGTGGACGTCGTAACCGTGCTCGACGAGGGCCTGCACCAGGCCGGCGGTCGCATGCTCGACGCCACCGTGGAACACGAACGGCCGGGCGATGATGAGGAGCCTCATCGGACGGCGGCCGCGAATCTCTCCATCAGCGGGTAGAGCCGCGCGCGGGCCGCGGTGAAGCTGTACTCGGCCACGCAGCGCTGGCGGGCCCGCCGCCCCAGGGCGGCCGCCGCATTCCGGTCGTCCAGCAGCCGCCGGAGCGCCGCCGCGAGCGCGCGAACGTCGCCGGCCGCCACGACGAGGCCGCAACCGTCCAGGATCTCCGGGATCATCGAGACGGCCGTGGCCACGATCGGCCGGCCCAGGGCCATGGCGTCGAAGAGCTTGGCGGGCACCTGCCCCACGGTATCCGTGGTGGCGCGCTGGGGCACCGCGACGACATCGGCGGCGACGAGGTAGCGGGGCACGTCGTCGAAGGGAATCTCGCCGACGATCCTCACGAACGGGCGCGAGGCCCACCGCCGCGCGGCCGGCGTCGCGGGCTTCACGCCGATCAGCACCAGCACCGCGTCGCCCCCGAGCAGGCCGACGGCGTCGACGAGATCGTCCACGCCCTTGTAGGCGCGCGGCGTGCCCAGGAACATCACCACGGGGCGTCGCCTCACGCCCAGCCTCGCGCGAGCGACGTCGGGGTCGAAGCGGGCGGGATCCCAGGCCCCGGTGTCGCGCACGTGCGGGACCAGCAGGCCGCCGAACCGGCGTTCCAGAAACCGCGAGGCGACGGTGACAGCGTCGGCCGCCCCCACCAGCCTCTCGCACAGCCACGTCCAGGGCAGGCCGTTGGGGTTGCCGAGGTTCAGAGCGCGGCCCACCCGCCCCCAGAATCCCGCGCGATAGAAGAAGCCGAGCTCCCAGTCGTCGATGTCGAGGACGAGCGGCCGCCGTCGCTGCCGTCGCGCCAGGAGTGCCAGGCCGTAGCTCGTCGGCCGCGGCTTCGAGGCGTAGATGATGTCGCCGTCGGCGAGCCGGAGGAGAGCGGGCAGATCGGCCAAGAAGCGGGGCAAGCGGCGCGCCGGCAGGCTGTGGTACTCGATCGGGCTGCTCGCCAGCGGCGGCCAGAGCCCCTGACCGAACCGGGGTCCGACCACGGCGACCTCGTACCGGGGTGTGAGCAGCCGGGCCAGCAGCTCGGCCCGGCCGGCGGCGTTGTCCGAGAGATCGAACGCCAGGATGGAGATCTTCACGAGATGAGCCGGCGGTAATGCTCCTCCAGGGCGGCGGCGACGCGGGCGCCCGAGTAACGCTCCAGGACCAGCCGCCGGCCCGCCTGGGCCAGCTTGTGGCGGAGCGTCGCATCCTGACCGAGGCGCCTCAGCGCCGTCGCGAGCGCCTCGCCGTCCCCGGCGGGGACCAGCAGGGCATGCTCGTCGTCCACCAGGGCCTCGGCGACGGCGCCCACCCGCGACGCGATCAGCGCCCGCCCGGCCGCCAGATACTCCCAGACGACGCGCGACATGCCGTCGGATTCGAGCGGGACGTAGAGCGCGACATCCAGCGCCGCGATCACCGCGGGCAGGTCGTCCACGAAGCCCGTGAGCGTGAATTGCCCGCTGAGCCCGGAGCGCTCCAGCATCTCGCGAATCGCGCCCTCCTCGGTTCCGCGGCCGACGACGACGAAGCGCGGGCGGAGCCCTGCCCCGGCCAGGCGCCCCGCCGCCTCGACGACCACCCGATGGCCCTTCATGATGCGCAGCCCACCGATCATGCCGACCAGCAGCTCGTCGCTGCGCGCGCCGAGGCGGCGCCGCACCTCTGGGTCGGCGGTGAGCGGTCGAAATCGTTCCGCATCTGCACCGCCTGCGAGCGTCACCACGCGCTCCGCCGGCAGCAGCCCCGAGGCGAGGTACTGCCGGCGAATCGCCTCGGTCACGGTGACGACCAGTGCCGTCGCCCGGCGATAGAGCCACCGGTTGGCCCGGTGCGGTCTCACGGCCTGGGAGATGTGGCGCGTTCGCACGATCGGTCGCGGCGTGGCGCTCAGGCGGTTCGCCACCGCCGCCAGCCAGTGCTCCTTGCCCCGGTGTACGTGCACCACGTCGGTCGTCGCCAGCCAGGCCCGCAGGCGGCGCAGATCGGCGACGTCGGTCGGCTTGAGGCCGCCGCCCAGGCCGAGCGTGGCGATGCGCTCGACGCCTTCCTGCCTCGCGCGCTCCATGACGGGCACCTCGGTCTGCGCCCGGCACGCGAGCGTCACCTCGTGGCCGCGGCGCGCCAGCTCGCGGCTGACGCGCGCAGCCCAGTACGCGTCTGACGACCAGCCCCGGCACGACATCAGATGAAGGATCCTCATACGACCGTCCGGTACACCGCTTCCACGGTCGCCACCGAGCGCTCCGGGCTGAACTGGGTTTCTGCCCGACGCCGGCCGGCCAGCCCCATGGCGCGCCCCCGGGCGGGATCGCCGAGGATCGTGGCGAGCGCGGCGGCGACGCTCTCGGGCCGATCGTCGTTGACCAGCAGGCCCGTCTCGCCGTGAACCACGGTCTCGGGCAGCGCGCCGACATGGCGGGCGACGACGGGGCGGGCGGCAGCCATCGCCTCCAGCGCCGCTCGGCAGGATTCGTCCGATCCCGCCGCCATCAGGGCGAAGCAGTCTCCGGCGGCGAGCACGGCGGGCAGATCGCGATCGCGGTAACCGGTGAAGACGACGCGGGCGGCCAGCCCCATGTCGCCGACGAGCTGCTCGAGCCGCGGGCGAGTCTCGCCCTTGCCCACCAGCAGCAGCCGCGCCTCGGGCAGCGTGCCGAGCAGCAGTCGGAACGCGGAGAGCAGCACCTCGTGTCCGCGATTGGGTGCCAGCCGCGACACCGAGACGATCACGGGCGCCCGCCCCAGCCCGAACTCCTGGCGGATGGGCGCCGGGTCGGCGTCGCCGCCGAAGCGGGGCAGATCCGCGGCGCCCGGAATCCAGAACGTGCGCCCGGGCGGGATGCCCGCCGCCCGGCACCGCGCCTCGATCTGGCGCGAGACCGCGAAGAGCGCGACCGTACGCCGGTAGAGCCACGCGGAGACGCGGTCGCGCCGGACCGAGCGGAAGTTGTGGAACGTCCGCACCAGCGGAAGGGGGCGCCTGTCGCGGGCCCCGCGGACCAGCAGCGCGAGCCAGTGATCGTGCGAATGATGGCAGTGGATGACGTCCACCCCTTCGGCCCTCACGATGGCGCGAAGCCGTCGCACGTCGCCGGCGAACGCCGCGGGCGCCAAGCGCGTCCGCAGATACAGACCGGGGATGGGATCGAGGCCGGCCTCGCGCGCCTTCGCCTCGAAGCGATCGCCTGGGATCACTCCCAGCAGGATGCGGTGGCCCCGCCGGCGAAGCCCGCCGGCCAGCCGGATGACCGGATCGGCGCTGCCCGTCCACCAGCGGTTGGCCGCCAGGTGCAGAACCGTGAGGCCCATCAGCCCAGGAGCCGCCGCAGCCGCGCGGCGGCCTCGACAGCGGTGATGGAGGCCAGACACGGATGCTCGATGGGGCAGGCGCGATAGAAGCACGGGGAGCACGGCGTGGGATGGCTCAGGATCTCGACGCGGCCCTGGGGCGCCGTGAGGCGCGGGTCGGTCGGTCCGAAGAGCGTCACCACCGGCGTGCCGAGCGCCGCCGCCAGATGGCCCACGCCCGTGTCGCCGCAGACGAGGGCGTCGATCTCGGCGAGGACGGCCGGCAGCAAGGCGGGATTGTCGCGGCCGACGAGGCTCGCCGCCGGAGCGGCCGCCATGATGGCCGCTGCCAGCGGCAGGTCCTCGCGCGTGCCGAGCAGCACCGGGATGCCGCCATCGGCGCGCACGACGCGGCAGAATTCCGCGATCCGCTCGGCGGGCCAGAGCTTCGACGGTCCGAACGCCGCGCCGACGTGGACGCCGACCCGCGGCCGCGGTCCCCCGTTCGTCGTCGCCGCGCCGACCTCGCGGAGCAGCGCGCGGACCATCCCGCGCGCCTCGGTCTCTTCGCCCGGAGGGCTGAGGCGGGGCTGCCGGGCCACCGGAGCGATCCCGAGGCGCTCAATCAGCAACAGATATTCGTCCACCTGGTGCTGCCGCGGCGACGGCAGCGCCACCGCATCCGTGAGCAGCCACGACCGGCCTCCGGCGGCGAACCCGATCCGGCGCCGCGCCCGCCAGTACCACGCTGCCAGCGCGGCCTCCAGGGAGTTTGGCAGGAGCACCGCCGTGTGGGGGGCGAAGTCGCGCACGGCGTCCGCCGTCCGCAGGCGGCCGCCCCACGGGCGGGGATACGTGACCAGCAGGTCGGCCAGACCTTGCCCGGCCAGGAGCGACGCCCAGGGGCCGGCGAGCCCGACGCGGGCGCCCGGCAGCCCGCTGCGCAGGGAGCGAAGCGCCGGCACTGCCATGACAGTGTCGCCGAGCCAGTTCGGAAGCCGAACGATCACTATCTCGGGCATAAGCGCTCGAACGCCTTCTGCCACTCGCCGTGACCGGTGGAGAGCTCCAGCCGGACGCTGATCACGTAGAGGGGCCGCTTCGGCAACGGCAATCGCCGGAGCCGCACCCAGTCTTTCTCGGTGGTCACGAGCCCCTCGGCGCGCAGAGCCACGCTCCGGGCCTCCAGGGCCCGGAGATCCTCCGGTGAGTACCAGTGGTGATCGGGGAACGTGGCCATCTCGACGACGCCGATCTCCAGGCCCCTGAGCGTCAGCTCGAAGGCCTCGGGCGAGGCAATGCCGGCGAAGGCGAGCAGGCGGGTGCCGGCGAGCTCGGACAACGCGCGCATCCGCATTCGGTCGGCCTCCCAGCACTCGACCGCGGCGTAGTGGGCCGCGAGCACGGGCACGCCGGGGGCGTGCTGCGCCGTCGTGGCCTCGATCTCGGCCAGATCGCTGGCGCCGCGGGCGCCGGTGGCCACGATGAGGTCCGCCTTGGCCAGCGCCGACAGCGGCTCGCGCAGCGGTCCGCCGGGGAGCAGCAGGCCGTTGCCCCAGGGGCTCCGCGCGCGGGCCATGACGATCTCCAGGTCCTTCCTCAGGGTCCGATGCTGGAAGCCGTCGTCGAGAACGACCGCCGTCACCGCGAAGCGCTGGATGGCCAGGCGCGCGGCATCGTGACGATTCCCGCCCACCACCACTGGCACTCCGGGCAACCGGCGCGCCAGCAGGAACGGCTCGTCGCCCGCGTCCTCGGGGTCGAGCCTGATCGAGCTGGTATCGGCGACGATCTGCACCCCGCTGCTCTGCCGCCGGTAGCCGCGGCTCACGACCGCGGGCCGATGGCCGAGGTCGGCCAGCGTCTGGACCGCCCGCTCCACGGCGGGCGTCTTGCCGGTCCCTCCGACCGTCAGATTGCCTACCGAGACGACGGCGCAGGGCAGCGCGCGTGAGCTCAGGACGCCGCGCGCATACAGCCACTCGCGCGCGCCGAGAAACCCGCGATACCCGCCGGCGAGCGCGCCCAGCAGGAGCGTGGGGCCCGGACCGAAGCCGCGCTCCCAGCCGCGCGTGAACCGGCCGCCGGCGTCCGCTCGCTTCACGTCGGGTCTCCGGGCCGCAGGAAGCGCGCGACCAGCTCCAGGGTGGCCCGGACGGCGCCGTGGCGCGAGGCGACCGCCTCGCCGGCGGCGGCGCCCAGCTTCGCCCGCAGCGGCGCATCGGCGAGGAGCCGCTTGAGCTGGGCGGTCAGCTCGGCGCCGTCGCGCACCACGATCCCGCCCCCGCTCTCGACGAGCAGCCCGGCCGCCTCGCGGAAGTTGCTGGTGTGCGGGCCGAAGAGCACGGGCTTTCGCCGGAGGGCGGGCTCGAGCATGTTGTGGCCCCCGACCTCGACCAGGCTGCCGCCCGTGAAAACCACGTCGGCGATGGCGTAGAGCTGGGCCAACTCGCCCACCGTGTCCAGCACGATGACCGCGTCGCGCGTGCGCTGGCGCGGCAGCTCGCTCCGGCGCACCGCCGGCCAGCCGCGTGCGCTCAGGAGGCTCAGCACCTCCGGCACGCGCTCGGGATGACGGGGTGCCAGGACCAGCACCAGGCCCCGGCACTCCTCGCGCGCAGCGCGGTGCGATTCCAAGACCGCCTCCTCTTCGCCCCGATGGGTGCTGCCGGCGATCCAGACGCGCTGCCCGCTACCGAGGCCGAGGAGCCGGTGCCACAGCTCCACCGATCCGGCCGCGTCCGGCCGCGGTTCGCTCTTGATGTTCCCGGTGACGAAGACGCGCTCCCGGCGCGCCCCCAGCGTGATCATGCGCCGGGCGTCCTCCTCCGACTGCATGGCGAAGACGCGGACATCGTCCAGCATCGGGCGCAGCAGCCCGCCGGCCAGCCGGTAGCCGCGGAAGGAGCGGTCCGAGAGCCGCCCGTTGGCGATCATCACCGGAATGCCGCGCCGGGCGACGATGCGGAGCGTGTTCGGCCACAGCTCCGTCTCCATGCAAACGAGGAACGCCGGCTTGATCGCCGCGACCACGCGCCGCACCGCCCCCGGAAAATCGAGCGGAAAGAAGCGGTGCGTCGCCAGGCCGGCCAAACGCTCCCGCACGACGCCCGCGCCCGTCTCCGTCACCGTGGTCATGACCACCGGAAGCTCCGGGTACATCCGGCGCAGCCCATCGACGAGCGGCTCGGCCGCGATCGTCTCGCCGACGGAGACCGCGTGCACCCAGGCGGAGGGCCCGCTGGCGGGGGGCGGGCCGTCGAAGCCCAGCCGGGCGCGGAGGTTCAGCGGCACGCCCCGCGCGAGCCGGCGATAGAGCGCCGTCGGCAGATACCCCGCGGTCAGCAGCGCGAAGGCGGCGGTGTAGAGCGGGTAGATCACGCCGACACCCGTCGATCGGCCGCCGCCGTCACTTCGTTGAGCGCCCGCTCCAGCTCTTTGCGCGCGCGGTCGCGATCGGCGTCGCCGGAGAGCGCGATGGGCTCGCCGAAGACGACGGCGCAGCGCGCGAAGGGCAGCGGAACGACGAACTCGTCCCAGGTGGCCAGACGGCGGGCGGGCCGCGCCGCGAAGGCCATCGGCACCACGGGCGCGCCCGTGAGCGAGGCCAGCGCGACGATCCCGGCCTGCAGCTGCTGACGCGGGCCGCGGGGGCCGTCGGGAACGACCACCACGTCCTCGCCCGCCCGCACCGCGGCGACGAGTCGACGCAGAGCGCCGGCGCCGCCGCGGGACGACGAGCCCCGCACGACGTCGAGGCCGAAGCGGCGCACGTACCGCGCGACGAACTCGCCGTCGCGGGACGGGCTGGCCAGGACCGCGACCCGCCGCGCGCCCTGCCGGCGGCGGAGCCAGGCGTTCACCCAGGGCATCATGAGGATGCGTCCGTGCCAGACGGCGTAGATCAGCGGGCGCCGCGCCGTCCAGAGAGGGACCAGCGGCTCGGTCCCGGCCACGGCGATGCGCGTGGTGGCGGCCAGGACACGGACCACCGTCGCCGCCCCCGCTGCCAGCATCGCCGGCGCCACGCTCACGCCCGGGCTCCGGCCACCGCGAGCACCAGGCGGGCGGCGCGGTCGCCGACGCCCGGCCGGCCGAGCTGCTCGCTGAGCTCGCCGAACGCCTGACGCTGGGCCTCCAGGGCCTCCGGTGTGTCCAGCAGGGCCAGCGCTTCGCGGGCGACGCGGGCGGCCGTGGCGTCCCGCCGCTGGTACAGCTCGGGCACGACGGCGCGCCCGAGCACGATGTTGGCCAGGCTGATCCACGGAACGCGCACCATCAAACGGCCGATCAGCTCGCTCAAGAGGGACACGCGGTAGCACACGACCATCGGCGTGCCCAGCAGCGCGGCCTCGAGGGTCGCCGTGCCCGACGTGACGAGCAACAGGTCGGCCGCGCGCATCACGGCGTAGGTCCGGTCGGCGACCACCTGGATCGGCGGGCGCGCGTTCAGATGTCCCTCCACGGCGTCCCGGCGGACCGTGGGGGCCAGGCCCAGCATGAAGCGCGCCCGGGGGTGGACGGCGGCGATCCGCGCCGCCGCGTCCCGCAGCAGCGGGGTCATGCGCTCGATCTCCTGGCCGCGACTGCCCGGCAACAGGCCGATGAGCAGGGCGCCCTCCTCCACGCCCAGCTCGCGGCGGGCAGCGCTCCGCTCGGGCGCCGCCGCCAGCGCGTCCAGCACCGGGTGGCCCACGAACTCCGCGGCCACCCCGGCGCTCCGATAGAGCGCGCGCTCGAAGGGAAAGACGGCGAGCACGAGCGCCACGTATCGTCGAATGGTCTTCACCCGTCCCGGCCGCCAGGCCCAGATCTGCGGAGGAATGAAGTACACGACGGGAACGCCGGCCGCGCGCGCGGTGGCCGCCAGGCGCAGGTTCATCCCCGGGTAGTCGATCAGGACGAGCACGGCCGGCCGCTCGCTGAGGATCGCCGAGACCAGGCGGCGATAGGTCCGGCGCAGGGCGGGCAGACGACGGACGACTTCGCTGATGCCCACGATCGCCGTGTCGCCGATGTCAGCCAGCAGCTGCATCCCGGCCGTGGCCATTCGGCTGCCCCCCATCCCGAAAAGGCGCGCCCCGGGCGCCTGCATCTTCAGCGCGCGGCAGAGGGCAGCGCCGTGCAGATCCCCCGACGCCTCCCCGGCCACGAGCATGATTCGCAGCTCCTGCGGCCACTCAACTCGCGTCATCCATCCCCACGAGCGCCAGGCCGGCCGCGTCGGCGGCACGGGCCGTGGCCTCCCTGTCGAGAACGAGCACGCGGCCCGCCTCCACGGCGAGCACCGCGGCCCGCCCGGCCGCCGCCACCGCGACGGTCTCCTCGCCGATCACCGGAGTGTCGAACCGGTAATCATGGTCGCGCGCCGCCGCCTTGACGATCACCGCCCCCGGCCCCCCGAGCGCGGTGCCGCGACGGACCGCCTCGGTGGTGCCCTCGGCCGCCTCGACGGCAGTGACCGCGCCACGGCGCAGCACGACCGTTTGCCCGATCCGGGCGTCGGCCATCATGCGCGCCAGCCCGAGCCCGCGGCGAATCTCGTCCCACTCCTCGCCGGTCGGCCGCCGGCGCGACCAGCAGCCGGTGGTGGCGAGCAGGTCGGCGAGGAACGTCCGCTGGTCGAGCACCTCCACCCCCACCGACGCGAAGGTGGAGATGACGATCTCCACGAGCTTCACGTCGATACGCGACCCCGCGCGGGCGGCCATCTCGCGGGCGACGGCGTCCTCGGCCTCCGCCCGGAGCACGTCGCGCATCGCGAACTTGCCGCACAGGACCGCGGCCGACACGCCCTCTTCCTGAAAGGACTCCAGGATGGGGCCGGCATCGGTGAAGCGACTGGGGATGGTGCGGTCGGCCTGCCCGCTCATGTCGGGGGCGCCGGGGAACGTGAAGGCCACCAGGCGCCATCCCTGACGCCGTGCCCGGCCCGCGATGAGCGCCGGCAGGACGCCGGCGCCGCACATCAGGCCGAGACCGCGCTCCACGGCCAGTCCGGAGGAAAGACGGTCTCGCAGCGGCCGTCGCGGATCATGCGCTCGATCTCGAGCGCCATCGCCAGCGAGCGGAGGTCCTCGGCCTCGGCCAGATCGACCGGCTCGCCGGCGCGCATGCGCTGCACGGTCCGGATCAGGTGCACGATCTCGAGCTTGAGGGGGTTGTCCTTGTGCACGAACAGGTGCTCGACGAAGGAGGCCTGCCGGTAACGGATCGCCTCGCGGTTCGGGGTGGCTTCTTGCGCGGCGCGCCGGTGGATCTGGATGTCCTGCACGAGGTAGTCGAGCACGATGTAGGCATCGGGCTGGGTGATGGCCAGCGTGCGGATCTTCTCCTCGGTGGCCCGGCTCGCGGTGATGGTGGCGATCGTGCCGCTCTCGAACCAGAGCTGCACGTTGGCGACGTCGGTGACGTCCGAGTGTACGGAGGCGCCGAACGCCGTGAGCCGGAGCGGGCGGCCCGGCACCAGGGCCAGCACGATGTCGAGGTCGTGGATCATGAGATCCATCACCACGGTGTCCTTCTGGGCGCGCGGAACGAATGGCCCCAGGCGCCGCGACTCGACCAGGATGGGGTACTCGACGATCTTCCGCAGCTCCTGGACGGCGCCGTTGAACCGCTCCACATGGCCGACCTGGAGGGCGGCCCCCGCGCCGCGCGCGACGGCGAACAGCTCGCGGGCCTCCTCGAGCGTGGGCGTCATCGGCTTCTCGACGAGCACGCCAACGCCCGCCTCCAGCAGGTCCCGGGCGACGTGGAAGTGCTGCTCGGTGGGCACCGAGACGCTGACGACGTCGACCCGGCCGATGAGGTCGCGATGGTCGGTGAAGGCCAGCGTGTCGTAGTGCCGGGCGACCTCGGCCGCCCGGTCGCCGTCGATGTCGGTGACCCCCACCAGGTCGACGTCCCACAGTTCCGCGTACACCCGGGCGTGGTACTGGCCCATGTGCCCGACGCCGACCACGCCCGCGCGAATGCGCCCCGATCCAGCCATCAGATCACCCTCTCACGCTCGGCGTCCTCGGTGGCGTCCCCGCCGGCGGCCGAGTCGCGCCAGCCGCCGGGCGGAGGGCAGATGCCCCGCCGCGACGACGCCACGAACTGGATCAACTGCTCCACCAGTGGATTGGCGGGCAGCTCGGCGCGAATGCGCTCGAGCGCCTTACCGGGGCTGAGACCGGCCCGGTAGAGGAGGCGGTACGCCTCCTGCAGCGCGCGCCGGTCGGGCGCGGCAATGCCGGCCCGGCGGAGGCCGATGACGTTCACGCCGCGCACCGTCGCCGGCGTGCCGTCGGCGAGCATGAAGGGCGGCAGGTCGGCGGTGATCTTGCCGCACCCGCCCATGTACGCGTAGGCGCCCACCCGCACGAAGGGGACGATACCCGTGTAGCCGCCGATCGTCGCGTGGTCGCCGATCTGGCAGTGGCCGGTGATGCCTGCGTAGTTGATGATGATGACGCCGTGGCCCACTCGGCAGTCGTGCGCGATGTGGCTGAGCGCCATGATGAGGCAGCGGGTGCCGATCTCCGTCCAGCCCTCCGGCTGCGTCGCCCGGTGAATGGTGACGTACTCCCGGACGACCGTCTCCGCGCCAATCCTCACCCCCGACGGCGTTCCCGGTTTGAACTTCACGTCTTGCGGCTCGCCGCCGATCACGGCGCCGTGGCCCACCTTGACCCGCGGCTCCAGGACCACGCGTCCCTCGAGCACCACGTGGTGCCCGATCTCCACTCCGGCGCCGAGAGTCACCTCCGGCCCGATGATCGAAAACGCGCCGACGCGCACGCCCGCGCCGAGCGTGGCCTTCGGATCCACGAGCGCCGTCGGATGGATGGTCTCAGGCGTCGTCATCCGTCTCTCCAGCGGCCGGGCCGCCCAGGCGAGCCTCGATCCGTGCCAGGCGACGCTCGAGCGTGCGCATCCGGCGTACCAGGTCCGGGAGCTGCCCCTCGGCCAGATAGATGCGCTTACTCTGCGTCAGCGGCCGCACCGGCGTGCCGAGGACCTTCTCGCCGGCGGCGATGTCCGCGTGCACTCCCGACTGGGCGCCGACCATGGCGCCGTCGCCGATGGTGACGTGATCGGCCACGCCCACTTGGCCGGCCAGCGTCACTCCCCGTCCCAGGCGGCTGGATCCGGAGATCCCGACCTGGGCGATCAGAAGCGAATGCTCGCCGATCTCGACGTTATGACCGACCTGCACCAAATTGTCGATCTTCGTGCCCTGGCCGACCACGGTCTCGCCGAGCGTCGCCCGGTCGATCGTCGTGTTGGCGCCGATCTCCACGTCGTCCTCGATCCGCACCCCTCCCACCTGCGGGATCTTCCGGTGGCGCGTGCCGTCGAAGGCGTACCCGAATCCGTCGGCGCCGATCACCGCGCCCGGGTGCACCACCACGCGGCGGCCCACCCGCACCCCCTCCCGGACGACGACGTGCGGATAGAGGACCGAGGCCTCGCCGATCTCGGCGCCGGCGCCGACGTACACCAGCGGATGAAGCCGCACGCCGGGGCCGATCAGGGCGCCCGACTCCACGACCGCGAGCGCCCCCACGGACGCGGTCGGCGCCACCCGGGCGCCGGGGGCGACGATCGCGGACGGGTGGACGCCGGGCACCACCGCGGCGGGCGGATGGAAGAGCGCAAGGAGGTCCACCAGGGCCAGCCGCGGGGACTGACAGCGGAGCGTCGGCGCCGGCAGGCCGGTGACGTCGGCAGGGGCGATGAAGGCGCCCGCCCGCGAGGCGCGCGCCGCCTGGCCATAGCGCGGATCGGTCAGGAACGAGATGTGCGTCGGACCCGCGGAATCCAGCGGCGCCACTCCGATGACGATGCGGGAGGGATCTCCTTCGAGCGTGGCTCCCAGCGCCGCGGCGATCTGGCCCAGTGTGAGGCCGACCCCTTCTCCCATCGCGGTTACTTCTTCCCCTTCGGCGCCGACTCCTGGTCGTAGGCGCGGATGATCTCCTCGGTGAGGTCGGCCTCGGGGGCGCTGTAGAGCACGCCGGCGCCCCGCCGCTCCACGATCATGTAGTATCCCCTCTCCTTGCCGATGCGGTCGATGACGCCGGAGAGATCCTGCAGGACCCGGGCGGCGAGCTGTTGCTCCTTCCGCGCCAGCTCGCGCTGGAAGTCGTCGGCCAGTCGGGTGGCATCGCGCCGCTTGCGCTCGAGCGTCTCCTCCTTCTCGCGGCGAGCCTCGCCGGTCAGCAGGGCGCTCTTCTTGTCCAGCTCGTCGCGGAGCTTGTCGATCTCCAGGCGTTTGACGTCCATCTCCTTCTGCATCACCGCCTTCTCCTTCTCGAGCTGCTCCCGCGCCGCCACGCCGGCCGCCGAGCGGGCGAGCACGCGCGAGACGTCGATGTACACGATCTTCGGCGACGATACCGGCTGCGCCGGAGCCTGCGCCCACCCCAGAGCCCCCAAGGTGAGAGCGCCCGCACCGATGACGGCCCCGGCCCCTACTCCCTTCATGCCACCCTCCTAGAACGGTGACCCGACCGAGAAGTGCAGCGCGCCGAAGTCCTCGCCCTTCCGTCGATCGAGGTTGACACCGTAGTCGATTCGGATCGGACCGAACGGAGACAGCCAGCGGATCCCCGCCCCGGCCGCCGTTCGCAGATCGGTCGGATCGAACTTCGTGTTGAACCCGTAAACGTTGCCGATGTCGAAGAAGCCCGCGATGCGGATGTTGAACGGCAACGGGATGATATATTCCAGATTGCCGAGCAGCTCGCTGGTGCCGCCGATCCTCAGCCCCGTGTCGTCGGTCGGCGAGACCCTCCGGAACTTGAAGCCCCGGATGCTGTTGGGGCCGCCGAGGTAGAACCGCTCGAAGATCGGTAGCGGCTCGTCCGCCCAGCCGAACCCGTAGCCGGCCTCGGCTCGTCCGGAAAGGACGTGACCGAGCCAGATCGGGTGGAAGTAGCTGGTGGACGCCACCGTCTTCACGAACTTCGAGTCGCCGCCAAGCCCGGCGAAGTCCACGTTCAGCGATACCTGTCCGCCCCGGGTGGGGGCGATGACGCTGTCGCGGCTCTCCCGCGTCAGCGCCCCGGAAACGAGCGACGTCACCCGGGTGCCCTCCTCGTCGCGGAGCGTCGGGTCCGACTCGTCCCGGAGGTGGCTGATGATGTCGCGGCTGATGCGATAGCCCGTGTGCCAGCGCCAGTACTCCGCGAACGGATGGCTCAGCCGCAGGCCGCCGCCCAGCGTGTCGTAGTCGTACTCGATGAACTCGCGGACGGTGTTGAAGATATCGAAGCCCGCCGACAATGGCCGGTCGAAGAGCCAGGGCTCGGTGAAGCTGATGATGCCCTGCTGGGTGTTGGCTCCCGCCCGGATGCGGATCGCCGCTTCCCAGCCGCGCCCCAGGAAGTTGCGCTGCGACAGGTCGATGGTGCCGATGAAGCTGTCGACCGAGGAGTAGCCGCCGCCGATGCTGAAGATGCCGGTCGGCCGCTCGGTGACCTCGATGTTGACGATGATCCGGGTCTTGTCGGAGCCGGGCTGGGCGTTCACGTCGACGTTCTCGAAGTATCCCAGGTTCAGCAGGCGCTGGCGCGCCCGCTGCAGCTTCTGCAGCGTGAACAGATCACCCTCGGCCATCGGGACCTCCCGCCGCAGAATCTTGTCCTGCGAGCGGAGGTTCCCGCTGATGTTGATGCGCTCCACGTAGACCTCGGGGCCCTCGCTGATCTCGAGGAAGATATTCACCTTGGCCGTGGCCTGGATCTGGTCCGTCTTGGGAGTGATGTCCGCCGAGGCCCGGCCGATGGTGCTGTAGAGGTCGGTGATCTGCCGGATGCTGTCGCGCAGCTTGGTCCGGGAGTAGACGTCGCCGGGCGCGAGCGTGACCAGGCGACGCACCTCGCTTTCCGGGAAGAGCGTCACCCCGGTGATCGTGATCTCGCCCACCCGGTACTGGAGGCCCTCCACCACGTTGAACGTGAGCGTCACCCGCGCCTTCTCCCGATCGACGGCGATGTCGTATCCGTCGACCCGCGCCTGGACATAGCCGTGATCGTTGTAGAGGGCCAGGATGCGTTCGACGTCCTCGTCGAGCCTCTGGCGCTGGAGCTTGGCCCGAAAGATGAAGTACTCGCGCTCCCGCGTCACCAGCGCCTTCTTGATCTCGCGGTCGGTGAGGCCCTTGTTGCCGTGGATCACGATGCGGTCGATGGTGATCCGCCGCCCCTCGTTGATGCTGAAGACCACCCGCACGTCGCCGTCGGTGAACTTCTCCACCTCCGGCGTGATCTGCACTTCGAAGTACCCCTCTTGCTCGTAGAACTCGGTCAGCCTTTCCTTGGCCTTCTGGACATCGACGGGGTTGTAGACGCTGCCGAGCTTGATGTCGATCTTATCTTGTAATTCGCTCGTCGTGACCTTCTTATTCCCCACGAAGTCGACGTCGCGCACGAAAGGGCGCTCGACGACGACGAAGATCACCCTGACGCCTCCCTCAAAGTCCTCGACCTTGAGCTGGACGTCGTCGAAGAAGCCGAGGCCGAAGATCGACCGGAGGTCTTCGCTGAGCTGGGAGGGGTTGAAAGGCGAGCCGATCTTGGTCTGGACCCGGCCGAGAATCACCGCCTCCTGGACCCGGCGGTTGCCCTCGACGCCGATCTCTTTCACGAGGATGGAACGCTGCTGCGCCGGCGCCCGCCCGGTGGGAACGAACAGGGCCACGCACGCAAAAAAAATGGAGAGGCGCACTCTCCCCCTGATCCTCACCGGCCGCTCAGGCTCGCGCGAACTTTTGACTAGTGTTCTGCAAGCTCGAGAGGCGCGTCGGCGGCCTGGGCCTCGCGGAAGACGAAGTTACCCCCTTCGACGTCCACCTCGATCCGCGCGCTCTCCGGAATCTGACCGCGGACGATCGCCTCCGCCAGGGGGTCCTCGATGTGCTTCTGGATGGTCCGCCTGAGCTGTCGGGCTCCGTAGGTGGCGTCGTACCCCTTCTCGACCAGCATGTCCTCCGCGGCCGGCGTCAGGACCAGCTCGATGCCCCTGTCCGAAAGCTGCTTGTTGATGCGCCGGATCATCAACCGGATGATCGCCTTGATGTGCTCCGCGGTCAAGGCGTGGAAGACCACGATCTCGTCAACCCGGTTGAGGAACTCCGGGCGGAACGTCCGCTTGAGCTCCTCCATCACGCGGTCCTTCATCTTCTCGTACGACTGCTCGTCTGACTCCTGGAGGAAGCCCGGCGACACGCGCTTGCCGATCAGGCCGGTGCCGAGATTCGACGTCATGATCAGGATCGTGTTCTTGAAATCGACGACGTGCCCGAGCGAGTCCGTCAGCCGGCCGTCGTCCAATACCTGGAGCAGCATGTTGAAGACGTCCGGGTGGGCCTTTTCGATCTCGTCAAAGAGCACCACCGAGTACGGGCGCCGCCGCACCTTCTCAGTCAGGAACCCGCCCTCCTCGTAGCCGACGTAGCCGGGCGGCGCCCCCAGCAGGCGCGAGACGGAGAACTTCTCCATGTACTCCGACATGTCGACGCGGACCAGCGCGTTCTCGTCACCGAAAAGGTACTCGGCCAGCGCCCGGGCCAGCTCCGTCTTGCCGACGCCGGTCGGGCCCAGGAAGATGAACGAGCCCACCGGCCGCTTGGCGTCCTTGAGGCCCGCCCGCGAGCGCCGGATGGCCCGGGACACGGCGGCCACGGCGGCGGCCTGGCCGATGATCCGCCCGTGCAGCGCCTCCTCCATGCGCGCCAGCTTCGCGGACTCCTTCTCCTCGAGCTTGGCCAGCGGGATGCCCGTCCAGCGGGAGACGATGAACTCGATGTCCTCTTCCTCGACCAGCTGCTTGCCCTTGCCCTTGTTCTTCTCCCACTCCCGCTTCAGCTCCTCCTCGCGATGGCGGAGGATCTTCTCCTTTTCGCGGAGCGAGGCAGCCTTCTCGAACTCCTGGGCCTCCAGGTACATGTCCTTCTCGCGGATCACCCGCTCCAGCTCCTTCTCGATCTCCTTCACCTCGGGCGGCGGCGTCAACGCCATGAGCCGCGTCCTCGAAGACGCCTCGTCGATGACGTCGATCGCTTTGTCCGGAAGTTGACGGTCCGTGATGTAGCGATCGGCGAGATTGACGGCCGCCGTGATGGCTTGCTCCGTGATCTTGACGCGGTGGTGCGCCTCGTACTTGTGGCGCAGGCCCCGGATGATCTCGATCGCCTCCGGCACCGACGGCGCCTTCACGAGGACGGGCTGGAAGCGGCGCTCCAGGGCGCCGTCCTTCTCGATGTACTTGCGGTACTCGTCGAGCGTCGTCGCGCCAATCGTCTGGATCTCGCCGCGCGACAGCGCTGGTTTGAGCATGTTCGAGGCGTCAATCGCCCCTTCGGCGGCGCCGGCACCGATGAGCGTGTGCAGCTCGTCGAGGAACAGGACGACGTTCTCCGACTGGCGGATCTCCTTCATCACCGCCTTGAGGCGCTCTTCGAACTGGCCCCGGTACTTGGTGCCGGCGACCAGCGCGCCCAGGTCGAGCTGGAGCAGCCGCTTGTTCACGAGCACGTCGGGCACGTCGTGGTTGACGATCTTCTGAGCGAGGCCCTCGACGATGGCCGTCTTGCCCACGCCCGGCTCGCCGATCAGCACCGGGTTGTTCTTCGTGCGCCGGGCCAGGATCTGGATGACGCGCTCGATCTCCTGCTCACGCCCGATGACCGGATCCAGCTTACCCTCGCGGGCCAGCTGCGTGAGGTCACGGGCAAACTCGTCGAGGACGGGCGTCTGCGACCGCTTCTTGGGCCGCGGGTAGTACTGGTCGCCGAGGAGCGCGAGCGTCTCCTGCCGGACCTCGTCCAGACGCGCACCGAGCGACTCGAGAATCTTCGCGGCGATCGACTGGCCTTCCTTCATCAGGCCGAGGAGGAGGTGCTCGGTGCCGATGTAGTTGTGGCCGAGCTGGCGGGCCTCTTCGATCGAGAGTTCGAGGACGCGCTTGGCCTGCGGCGTGAAGGGCACTTCACCGAACGTGAGCGTCTTGGGGAAGCCGGCCAAGGCCCGCTCGACCTCCGCCTTCACCGTCTCGAGCCGGAGGCCCAGACGTTGGAGGACGGCGGTCGCGATCCCCTCGCCGTCGCGAATCAGGCCGAGGAGAACGTGCTCTGTGCCGACGAAATCGTGACGGAAACGGCCCGCTTCCTCACGTGCCAGAATGATGACCCGTCGCGCCCGCTCGGTGAATCGTTCAAACACTGGCTTGACCACCCCTTCCCGAGTCGCCGGGACGGAATTCTCTTTCGGCGACGCCTAGTTAGTGACTGACTGCAGTATAGCCCAGCAGGCAACACCCCGGCTAGCCTTTTTCTCCACGCGCGAGTAACTGCGCGAAACGTCGCGCGTCTTCTCGCCCCGGAGCGGCCCGGCCGTCACCGTGCTCAGCCGGCACCCGCGTCGATCTCCCGGGCCCGCCCCTCGACGAGCCGGTATCCCCGCTCGGCCTTCTGCGCCAGGTCGGGATTGTGGGTCGCGACGAGGAAGGCGATGCCGCGCTCGACCTGGAGCCTGAGGAACAGGTCGTAGATGACCTCGCTCGTCTTCGGGTCTAGATTGCCCGTGGGCTCGTCGGCGAGAACCAGTCTGGGGCCATTCGTGAGGGCCCGCGCGATCGCAACGCGCTGCTGCTCGCCGCCCGACAGCTCGCCCGGGTAATGGCGCAGCCGGTCGGCCAGGCCGACCTCGGCGAGCGCGGCCGCGGCCAACTCCCGCGCCTGGGCGGAGGGCTTCCGCAGGAGGAGCGCCGGGATCATGGCGTTCTCGAGCGCGGACAGCTCGCCGAGCAGGTTGTAAAACTGGAAGACGAAGCCGACGTCCTCTCGCCGGTAGTGGGCAAGCCCCGCCTCGCCGCGTGCGAACAGGTCCTCGCCACGGAAGAGGACGCGGCCCGCCGTGGGCCGGTCGAGCGCGCCGAGGAGGTGGAGGAGCGTGGACTTGCCGACGCCCGACGCGCCCACGAGCGCGACGATCTCGCCCGGTCGCACGACGAGGCTCGCACCCCGAAGGACGCGCACAACTTCGGGGCCCGTCCGATACTCCTTCTCCAGCTCCTCGGCGACCAGGAGCGGCTCGCTCACTCGTACCTCAGGACGTCCACCGGCTCGAGCGCGCCCGCCCGACGCGCCGGGATGATCGTCGCGAGAAACGAGAGGAAGAGCGTCGCGCCGACCACCATGAGCCCGTCCGACAGCGTCAGCTTCATCGGCAGGTAGTCGATCTGGTAGACGTCGCTGGCGAGGCGAATCACCTTGTAGGTGTTCTGCACCCAGATGATCAGGAGACCAACGACGCTGCCGGCGACCGTGCCCGCGACGCCGATCGCCATCCCCACGGCGAAGAACGTCGCGGTGACGGACTGCCGCGAGGCGCCGATGGCCTTGAGGACCCCGATCTCCTTGCGCTTCTCCGCGACGAGCAGGACGAGGTGGCCGATGATGGCGAACGCCGCCACGAGGACGATGATCGTCACGATCACGAACAGCGCGAGCTTCTCGAGCTGGAGCGCGGCGAAGAGGCTCCGGTTCATGTCCATCCAGTCGCGGACCCAGTACGGGAACCCGAGCGCGGCGACGACCGCGCGCCCCACGCGCTTGGCGTCGAACGCGTCGGCGAGCTTGACCTCGATGCCCGTGACGCCCGCGAGCCCGGCGAACTCCTGCGCCACCGGCAGCGCGAGGTAGGCGAACGAGGCGTCGAACTCGTACATACCGACCTCGAAGGTCCCCGCGACGGTGTACCGGCGCATCTTCGGCACCATGCCGACGGCCGTCAGCGCGCCCTTCGGCGAGATCACCGTCACCGTGTCGCCCGGCAGGACGCCGAGCGCCCGGGCGAGCTCACGCCCGAGCAGGATCGCCGGCTCGCCGCGCTCGACGGGCTCGAGGGTCCCGCTGCGGAGCTGCGAGCGAATGTCCTGGACCACGGCCGGCGTGCGGAGATCGATGCCGCGAACGAGACCGCCGTGGGAGCCGCCGCCCGGCGTGGTGAAGAGCGCCTGCTGGTGGACGAAGGGCGTCGCCGAGCGGACGCCTGGGATCGCCGCGATCCGCGCGACGACCGCGCCCGGGTCCGCGAGCCCGGCGCCGCCCG
>DASYUQ010000161.1 GCA_036001065.1 Candidatus Methylomirabilota bacterium | reverse complement strand
TGGTTGCGGGGGCTGGATTTGAACCAGCGACCTTTGGGTTATGAGCCCAACGAGCTACCGGGCTGCTCCACCCCGCGGTGACCAGCGAAGAGTACCCGACACCCCCGGACGTGTCAACCGCTCGCCTCAGATGCTCGCCGGCTCGAGCTTGCCCGTGAGGACGTTGAGCGCTTCGAAGAGGTGACCGTCGCGAATGGGACGACGACCGGCCTCAAGGTGATCTTCACCAGGCCGGCCGAGGGCGCGACGCTGGGCGGGACGATCTGGGTCGACATCTGGGTGGAGGGCGCGTCGGGCACCTCGAACACCTTCGTCCTGACGGTGGATGGCACGGTGGTGGCGAGGCAGACGACGAGCGGCGTTCACGTCACCATGGCCTGGAACAGCCTGAACTTCCCCAACGGCCTTCGCACCATGAAGGCGACGGTGACGGACGCCACCGGCAAGACCGGCTCGGCCAGCCGGACGGTGAACGTAAAGAACTGAGGTGGGGGGCGTCGAGCCCCCGTCTGCTAGTGCCGTTCCAACTATTCTCGCCTAGGAAGGCACCGTGTACGTCGTTCGTGGACAGATTTAGTATCAACAAGTTGGAACGGCACTAGCGGCGCGGAATAGGACGAAGGGCGCTGTCGAGGGCGACGTCGTCGCCGATCCGGTACTGGTAGAGCGCGCGCCTGTCCATCGAGATCGTACTGCGACCGCCCGGCCACTCGACCACCATGTAGCCGTCGTACACGTCGATGTAGGTGATGACGGCGCCGATGACGCCGGGATCGTCCGGGCGCGAACCGCGCGCGACGGTGCAGCCCACCGCCAACCCGGCGGCCAGGAGCATCAGGGTCAGGCGCACGATCGTCACGCCGGCGAACCTAGGCACGGACGACGCGGTCGGTCTTCGCGGGGTCGAAGCGGCCGCTGCGGGCCAGGGCCAGGAGGACGCGCCACGCCCCCCGGGTGGCCAGCAGCCAGTAGGTCTGACATCGGAAGATCCCCCAGACTTTCGCCTTGAGCGACGTGCGCCGGATGTTCACCGGGCGCGGGAAGTAGGGGCTCAGGCTCTCGATGAGATCCTGGGTGACGATGCCGCCCACCCAGATGGTGAGCCCCAGCGACACGGACGGGAACGCGATGCCCAGTACGAACAGCAGCGGGTGGTCGGCGAAGCGGTAGGCCAGGTGCCAGCCGAGGAACCCGACGAGGGGATAGACGAGCGCAGCGAGGGGCCACTCGATCACCTTGTTGCCGACGTGGCGCAGGAGCTGGGCCGCGTCGTAGGCCGTGCGGTGCGCGCGCCGCGTCCGCCGCAGGAAGGCGATGTCGTCGAGCACGCCCTTGTACCAGCGCGCGTTCTGCCGGACCATCTTCTCGCTCGTCTCCGGCAGGTCGTTCAGCTCCAGCATCGGCAGGGGCGCCATGAGGACCCCGCGGGCGCCCAGCGCGTAGCCCAGCGTGGAGTCCTCGGTCGCGCCCGAGGTCGGAAACCCGCCCAGGGCCTGCAGCGTGTCGAGGCGGACGAACTGGTTGTGGCCGAGGCAGATCTGCGAGCGCCGGAAGCAGAAGTCGAACAATGGTCTCACGACCCTCGCGACACGCGGTGCCCGCCGAGAGAACGCCGCAAACCAGTTCACGCGTCGGCGCTCATTGATGAGCCGCGCGATCGACACGCGGATGAAGATGGACGACTGCTGGATGGCGCAGACGCGCCCGCGCTGATCGAGGCGGTCGAAGTTGGCCAGCGACAGCGCGACCCCCTGGTAGGCGTGGCTCCCGCCCCGCTCGATGATGTCGGCGGCGATCCAGCGGTAGACGTTCGGATCGGGGACCGAGTCTGCGTCGCTCACGCCCACGTAGATCCGGCCCGGGTCGTGGTGGCCGTTGAGCAGCGGGCCGAGGAACTCCGGCCGTAGCGCCCAGTTGAGCTGGTGCGCCTTCCGGCCGTCGCCCGGCATCACCAGGAGCGAGAGCATCTTCTGCTGCCAGGGGGGCAGGTCGGCGCGGAAGCGGCGCACCAGCTCGGCCGTCGACGCTTCCATGAGCGGGTGCGGCGACCGCTCCTCCCCTTCCTTGGTGACGACGACGACATGGAGCTTGCCATGCGGATAGCGCGAGCCCAGGAGCGTGCGCACCGTCGTCGCGATCGCGGGCTCCTCCCAGGCCGGCACCAGGTGCACGAATACGGGCGCCGCCGGCTCGCGTTCGAGCGCGGTCTCGTCCGGCAGCGCCTCCACCCCGGCGTAGGCCTCCTCGACGAAGCGACAGGTGGTGAGCATGCCCTTCAGGTCGAGGAGGAGCTTGAAAGCGGCGCGGCCGTTGAAAAACGAGGAGACGGCGAAGAGTGTCATCCAGAACCAGTCCATGGCCGCGGTCGGAAAGGTTACTTCGGCTTGGGCGGGAACTTCAAGATGGTCTCGCCCTCCCGGACGAGGCCATGCTCTTCGCGGCCGAGCTTCTCGATGTAGGCGGGGTCGTTGCGGAGCCGGTCGATCGTCCGCGTCAGCTTCTCGGTCTGGACGCGGAGAGCCGCAATGTCGCGCTCGGCCACCTCGATCTCGCGGTGCATCTGCTGGATGCGCAGCAGGCCGCCCATGCCGTACACGCCCAGGAGGATCCCGAACAGCACGGCCACGCCGGTGCCCAGGAGGCGGCGGCTCACCGGGCCACGCGCGTGTAGAGGCTGCGGCCGGGGAAGGAGGCGGCGTGGCCCAGCTCCTCCTCGATTCGCAGCAGCTGGTTGTACTTTGCGGTGCGCTCGCTGCGGGCCAGGGAGCCGGTCTTGATTTGACCCGCGTTGACGGCGACGGCCAGATCGGCGATGAAGGTGTCCTCGGTCTCGCCCGAGCGGTGGGAGATGATGGTGCCGTAGCCCGCGCGCTTGGCCAGCTCGATCGCCTGCAGCGTCTCGGTGAGCGTGCCGACCTGGTTCACCTTGATCAGCACGGCGTTGGCGACGCCGTTCTTGATCCCCTGCTGGATGATGGCCGGGCTGGTGACGAAGAGGTCGTCGCCCACCAGCTGAATGCGGGAGCCCAGGCGGCGGGTGAGGCTGCCCCAGCCGCCCCAGTCGTCCTCGCCGAGGCCGTCCTCGATGGAGACGACCGGGTAGTGCTGGCAGAGCGTCTCGTACATGGCGATCATCTCGTCGCTGGTGCGTACGGCCTTCTCGCGGGTCAGGCGGTAGCGCCCTCCGGCCTCGGCCAGCTCACTGGCCGCCACGTCGAGCGCGATGAAGACGTCCTCGCCCGGCCGGTAGCCCGCCCGCTCGATGGTCTGCATGAAGAGCTCGAGCGCGGCGGTGTTGGAGGTGAGCGCGGGGGCAAAGCCGCCCTCGTCGCCCACGCCGGTCGACAACCCCTTCTCCTTCAGCAGATCCCGGAGCGCATGGAAGCACTCCACGCCCATCCGGAGCGCCGTCGAGAAGTTCTCGGCGCCGGCGGGCACCAGCATGAACTCCTGGATGTCGAGCCCATTGTCCGCGTGGGCGCCGCCGTTGATCACGTTCATGAGCGGCACCGGGAGCAGGCGCGCCCCCGGGCCGCCCAGGTAGGCATAGAGCGGCAGGCCGACGTCGTCGGAGGCCGCCCGGGCCACCGCCAGCGACACGGCCAGGATCGCGTTGGCGCCCAGCGAGGATTTGTTGGGCGTGCCGTCCAGCTCCAGGAGCGCCTGATCGACCTGCACCTGCTCGGTGGCCTCCATGCCGTCGATCTCGGGCGCGATCGTCTCCTCGACGTTCTTGACCGCCTGCTGCACGCCCTTGCCGCGGTAGCGCTGGCTGTCGCCGTCGCGCAGCTCCACGGCCTCGCGCTTGCCGGTGGAGGCGCCGGAGGGCACCGCCGCCCGTCCCCAGGCGCCGGACTCGAGCTGCACCTCCACCTCGACGGTCGGGGAGCCCCGCGAGTCGAGGATCTCGCGGGCGAAGACGCCGGTGATCGCCGACACTCAGGATCTCCTCTCGAGGATGAAGTCGGCCAGCGCGCGGAGCGGCTCACTGCGCGGGCCGAGGGGCCGCAGTGCCAGCTTCGCCTCCTGGATGAGGGCGCGGGCCCGCGCCCGCGAGGCCTCGAGGCCGTACAGGGCCGGATAGGTCGCCTTGCGCTTGCGCTCGTCGCTGCCGGCGGTCTTCCCCAGCTCCTCGAGGCTGCCTTCGACGTCGAGGATATCATCCACGATCTGGAACGCCAGCCCGAGCCGGTCGCCGGCGTCGGTGATCGCCCGGAGCGCGTTCGGCTTGGCCCCCGCCAGCATCGCGCCGGCCCGCAGCGAGGCGCGGATGAGCGCCGCCGTCTTGTGGGTGTGGATGTAGTCGAGGGCCTCGACGGTGATCGTCTTGCCCTCGGACTCGATGTCCACCACCTGTCCGCCGACCATGCCCCCGGTGCCGGCGGCGGCGGCGATCTCGGCCACGACGTCGCAGATGACCCGCGCGCCGGCCCCCTGGGCGGCGTTGCCGGCGACGAGCTTGAAGGCGAGCGTCAGTAGCGCGTCGCCGGCCAGGATGGCCATCGCCTCGCCGAAGACCTTGTGATTGGTGAGGCGCCCCCGGCGGTAGTCGTCGTCGTCCATTGCCGGCAGATCGTCGTGGATCAGCGAGTACGTGTGGATCAGCTCCAGCGCGCCGGCAGTGGGCAGGACCAGCTCGGCGCTGCCGCCCACCGCCTCGGCCCCGGCGATGACGAGGATCGGGCGCAGCCGCTTGCCGCCGGCCAGCACGCTGTAGCGCATGGCCCGATGCACGGTCGGCGGCGCCGCGTCCTCGGCCGGCAGGAAGCGCTCCAGCGCCTCGTCGACGAGCTTGCGGCGCTCGCTCAGGTAGTGCGGCAGGTCGAAATCGCTCACGCTTCGCCTTCGGGCTCCCACTCCGTGAAGGGCTTCGTGCCCAGCGTCCCCGCCTCGTCCTTGGCCAGGATCTCGATCCTGCGCTCCGCCTCGTCCAGATACTTCCCGCAGCGCCGGGTCAGCGCCACGCCCTCCTCGAAGACCTTGAGCGACTCCTCGAGCGGCAGGTTGCCGGACTCGAGCGCGTTCACGATCTGCTCGAGACGGGCCAGGCAGTCCTCAAACTTGAGGTCGCTCATCACGCTCCCTCGTGCGCTCGACGCGGCAGTCGAGGCTCCCTTCGTGCAGCAGGACGCTCAGGGCGTCGCCGGCCCGGACCTGGCGCGCGCTCCTCACGATGCCCCCTTCCGGCGTGCGGGTGAGGCTGTAGCCGCGCCCCAGGACCGCCAGCGGCGAGAGCGAATCCAGGCGCCCGACCGCGCCGGCCAGCTGGTGGCGGCAGGCGACCAGTCGCCGCGCGATCTCGCCGTGCGCGCGGGCGTGCAGGCCCTCCAGCCGATGGCGGCCGTCGGCCAGCCGCACGAACGGGCTGGCCGCCCGCAGGCGCGCCGTCAGGAGCTCGACACGATGGGCGGCGCGGCGGTGAGCCGCGCCGGCGGCGAGGCGCAGGCGGATGCCGGCGTCGTCGACCCGGCGCTCCAGATCGCGCAGCGGGCGCGCGACGGCGCGCTGGAGGCGCTCCCCGAGATCGAGGAGCGCCGCCGCGACCGCCTGCTTCTCGCTGACGACCAGTTCCGCCGCGTTCGAGGGTGTCGCCGCGCGGACGTCGGCGACGAAGTCGGCGATGGTGAAGTCCACCTCGTGGCCCACCGCGGAGATGACCGGGACCTTGGAGGCGGCGATGGCGCGGGCCACGACCTCCTCATTGAAGGCCCAGAGGTCCTCCAGCGAGCCGCCGCCCCGCCCCACGAGGATGACGTCCACGTCGCCCAGCGCGTTGAGATCGGCCAGGCCCTGGGCGATCTCCGCCGCCGCCCCCTCGCCCTGAACCCGCGCGGGCGTGATGACGATGTGGAGGCCCGCGAAGCGGCGCCCGATGACGCGCAGCATGTCGCGGAGCGCGGCGCCGCTGGGCGAGGTCACGATGCCGATCTTGCGAGGAAAGCGCGGCAGCGGCCGCTTGCGCGCCGGATCGAATAGACCTTCAGCGCCTAAGCGCGCCTTGAGCTGCTCGAAGGCCAGCTGGAGGGCGCCCAGCCCGCGCGGCTCCAGCAGCTCGACGACGAACTGGTACTCGCCCCGCTGGGCGTAGACCTCGAGGCTGCCGAAAGCCAGCACGTGCTGCCCGTCGCCGGGCTCGAAGCGCAGGCGCCGCGCGCGGTTACGGAAGAGCACGGCGCGGAGCTGCGCGCTCTCGTCCTTGAGCGTGAAGTAGGCGTGGCCGGAGCCGTAGAGCCGGAAGTTGGAGATCTCGCCCTCGACCCAGACGGCCGGGAAGCGCTCCTCCACGACG
>DASYUQ010000160.1 GCA_036001065.1 Candidatus Methylomirabilota bacterium | reverse complement strand
AGCGGCCGTGGCCAGCGTGGGTACGTGCGCACCCACGTCCTCCTATAGAGACGCTGGCTGCGGTCGAACCATCTCCTGAACACCGCCCATGTTCGCGGCCATGTGCCGCTTTCACCTGCGAGCTTATTTCGGATCGGGGCTAAATCTGTCCACGAACGACGTATACGGTGCCTTCCTAGGCGCGAATAGTTGGAACGGCACTAGTGCCGTTCCAACTTGTTGATACTAAATCTGTCCACGAACGACGTACACGGTGAATAGTTGGAACGGCACTAGGGAGGACGAAGAGTACCACCAAGCTCCGGGCCAAGGGCGGAGAAGCACACTCTCCGCCCTTTTGTTACACGCGGATGGAGCGGCACATTGAACCGGCGCGATCTCTTGATCCTTTCGCTCAGCACGAGCGCATTTCTCCTGATGGGCCACACCCCCTACCGCCAGTGGCAGGTGTACCGGAAGAATCGGCTCATCTTCGTCGTGAGCGAAGTGGACGAGGTCTCCCTCCGCTTGGGAGCCTCGATCGCGCGGGCGTTGGCGGCGCGCTTGCCGCAGAGCAAGGCGATGATGGCGACGACGGCCACGCCGGTGGATATCGTCAGCCTCCTGACGAGCGCGCAGCTCGACGTGGCGCTCTTGACGTCGGACGATGCCTACGAGGCGGTCAGAGGAGCCGGGAGGTTCACAGGCCGGGCCGTCCCACTCCGAGCGCTGGCCGTCTTCGGGTCCTCGGTCCTGCATCTCGTGACGCTCGCGGGCAATGGCATCACGGGCGTTTCAGATCTCAAAGGGAAGGTTCTCGCCAGCGGGCTCCCCGGAAGCCCGACTGAAACCCTCACTTTCCGGGTCCTCGAAGCCTACGGGATCGATCCTGGGAAAGATCTCCGGCAGGAGCCGCTGGCCGGCGAGCGGGCGGCCGCGGCCCTGAAAGACAAGAAGGTCGATGCGATCGCCCGGGCTGACATGGTCACCAGCGGAGCCGTGCGGGATCTGGCCAGCACACCGGGGCTTGCCATTGCGCTGCTCGAGCACGGCGATGCGCTGCCAAAGATCGAGGCCAGGTACGGACCGATCTACCGCCGCGGAACGATTCCAAAGGACGCGTACCCCGGGATCGCCAGCGACGTGGGCACGGTCGCGGTCGCCCATCTGCTCGTCTGCCGGGAAGACTTCCCCGACGAGAAGGCGTATCAGATCGCGAAGACTCTGGCTGAGTCGCCTGATTCTCAGCCGCTCCTTCCCTTCCACCCGGGAGCCCTCCAGTTCTACGAAGGAGACCATCCTCGATGACGCACCTCCGCCGTCTCGGAACGCTCGGGCTGGCCCTGATGCTCATCGCGGCCTCCACGCATTCTGTCCAGGGGGAGGAGAGCATCCGCCATTCGTTTCAGGCCGTCGCCGGACGCGTCATCACCGAGTTTCAGGGCGCCACGGGCGGAATCCGAAAGCCGCACTTCGACGTCCGCCGGCGGGACACGTTCCCCGAAGTGAACGCCGCCATGGTGGGAATGCTCAAGTTCGAAATGAAGCCGAAGGACGAGGCGGGCTGGCACCCGGTGGTGTGCGTCTTCGGGTATCACGAGGGCCGGTGGAAATTCGTCAAGGCGTTCCACGAGCTTCCTTCCGAAAAGCCGACCTGGACCGAGGCGGGGCCGTGGTACGGAGAGATCGTGGAGAGGGCGATGAAGAACCCGCAGTAGGCGCCCCATGCTGCACGTCATCCTCGCCGTCCTGCTCCTCGTCCCGGCCACGCCCCTGGACGCCCATCCTCTCAACGTCGGGTATGCCGAGATCACGGTCCACGCCCGCGAGGTCGTCATCGCCCTCAGCCTCAACCTCTTCGAGCTCGATCTCCTGCTCGCCCTGGACCGCAACCTGGACGCCCGCGTGGACCAGGAAGAGCTCGAAGCCAAGCAGGCGGCGATCCTCGACTATCTCCGCGGGAAGATCTCCGTCTCCGCCGCCGGCGAAGAGCTGCCCATGGCGGCCGGCCCCGTGGGGATCGGCCGCGGCACCGACGGCAAGGCGCTCTTGGAGGCGACGCTGCGCTTTCGGAGCGCCACGCCGCTGACGGCGTTCACCATCCGATCCGAGCCGTTGACCGAGCTGGGCGCTGACCACACGATGTTCGCCAAGATCGCCGATGAGGGGCGAGTCGAGCAGTTCGTCTTTCAGCCCGGGGCCGTCTACGACCGCCGGGCCCGAGGGTTCTGGGCCCACGCCCTCCAGTTTCTCGGCGTGGGGGTGCATCACATCTTCTTCGGCTACGACCACGTCGCCTTCCTGCTGGGTCTGCTCCTGATGGGCGGCCCCCTGCTCAACATCGTCAAGATCGTGACCGCCTTCACGCTCGCTCACAGCGTGACCCTGTCCCTCGCCGCGCTCGACCTCGTCACCTTGCCCGCGCGCCTGGTCGAGGCGGGGATCGCGCTCAGCATCGCGTACGTGGCCCTGGAGAATCTTTTCTTCACGACCTTCGACAGGCGCTGGCTGGTGAGCTTCGTGTTCGGCTTCGTGCACGGCTTCGGCTTCGCCAACGCCTTGAAGGAGATGCACCTCCCGGCCTCGGGTCTGGCCGCCTCCCTCCTCTTCTTCAACGTCGGCGTGGAGGTCGGGCAGATCGTGATCGTGGCCCTCGTCGTTCCGCTCCTGTGGGGATTGGGCCGTACGCCGGTATACCGGACGACTGTCAGGCTCGCCTCGGTGGCGATCTTTTCCGCAGGAGCGTTCTGGTTCTTCCAGCGGGCCTTCTAGTGTCCCGTCTTCGAAGTCGTGTCGAGAGCCCGTCAGCACGCGGCGCCGGGGCCGACCGGCGCGTGCGGCAGGGGTCGGCGGGACCCGTTCCCGCCCACTGGCGACGGACTACGCGCACCGAGGTGGAGCCCAGCCGCCACGGGGCAGCGGACGCAGGCCTCGTGGTCCCGCGATCCCTGCCGCGCGTGCTGCGCCGGCCCCGCCGGGTCGCTCTCGTCCTGGGCCTCCTTCTCCTCACCGCCGTGCTCGGCGAGGCTCACGTCGTCCTCGATGGGCAGACCGTGCAGCCTCTCCTCCTGGACATCGCCAGGTATCTGAAAGAGGCCCGGGACGGCGCGAGCGAGGATGCCAGGCTGGAGGCCTTGTACGGGCTCGGCGAACGGGCCCAGTCCCTCTCCGACCTCATGAATCTGGACGTCACCTCCCACGGCCAGAGCCTGTACGCCGATCTCCTGGTACGGAGGCTCCAGGAGTACGGGATCCGGATCCGCCGGGTCGAGCGCAACATGCGGTACGTGTACGACATGGCGGCGTTCCAGGAGTACCTCAAGCGATCGCCCCGTGGGAAGCGGGCCGCCGAGGCCAGCTTCCGGGTCATGGCCCAGGCCTTTTACGGCTCCGTCGGCGCCAATCCCGCCGATCTCGTCGACATCGACGTGGACCAGCTGCAAAAGGCCATCCTGCGCGAGGAAGCCTTCATCAAGGATTACCCGAGGTTTGACAATGTGAAGGACGTTCGCTTCTTTCTGGCGATGGACTATTACCGGCTCTCCCGGCACAGCCGGGACCCCGCCACCGCTCGGAAATACGAGCAACGAGCAGCACACGCGCTCACCGAACTCCTCCGAGAGTATCCGGGAACCGCCGAAGCTCGGGCGGCCGAGGTCATCCTGGAAGCGCTGACGGCGCAGGGACGTTAGCGTTCTGTCTGGGAAGTGATGTAAACGATCGCCGCGCTCGCGCCCGCCCCGCGGGGCCGATGGGCATGTGCGGTAGGGGTCGACGGGACCCGTCCCCGCCGGCGGGCAACGGACCCCGCGTTCCCAGGTGGAGCCCAGCCGCAACGGGGTAGCGGACGCAGCCCTCGTGGTCCCGCGACCCCTACCGCACATGCCCATCGGCCCCGGCGCGGCGTGCGGGCAGGCTCTTCACATGACTTCGCGGACGGGACACTCAGCTAGCCGGCGCGCGTGTCCTCGATCTCCAGCCACGCCCTGAGCGTCTCCGCGACGCTCCAGGCCTGGGCGATGCATCCCCGGGGCGCGAAGGGCGGGTCGCCGTCGAAGATCTCGGCGATGCTGCCGATACCATAATCGTCGAGATGGTGGGCCAGCGGACGCAGAAACGACTGCGCCGCCTCCGCGTCGCCGTACACGCGCAGGTGGGCGAGGGCGAAGGGCCCGAGGAGCCAGCCCCAGACGGTCCCCTGATGGTAGGCGCCGTCCCGCTCGCGCTGGTCACCCGCGTAGCGCCCGCGGTACTCGGGCGCGCCGGGCGCCAGGCTACGGAGGCCATAAGAGGTGAGCAGGTGACGCGCGCAGGCGTCCACCACCTTTCGCCGGCGATCCGGTGAGAGCGGGCTCTCCGGGAGCGAGACGGCGAAGATCTGGTTCGGGCGCAACCGGTCCTCGGGCCCGTGGGGGCCGTCGATGACGTCGTAACAGTAGCCGCCGGCCTCGTTCCAGAAGCGATCGAAGCCGGCGCGGACGCGGGCGGCGAGGGCCTGCCACGGCCCGGCCGGCCGGCCGACGCGCGGGGCGAAGCGTGCCATCGCGCAGAGGGCGTTGTACCAGAGGGCGTTGACCTCGACGGCCTTGCCCGCTCTCGGCGTCACCACCCACTCGCCCACCTTGGCGTCCATCCACGTGAGCTGGACGCCCTCCTCGCCGGCGCGGAGCAGCCCATCGGCGGGATCCTCGGCGATGCCGTAGCGGGTGCCCTGGCGATGCCAGTGCACGATCTGCTCGAGCACGGCGAAGAGCTCCTTGACGAGCCCGTCGTCGCCGGTGGCGACGTGGTAGGCGCGAATGGCGTCGACGTACCAGAGCGTCGCGTCCACCGTGTTGTACTCGGGCGCCTCGCCGCTGTCGGGAAAGCGGTTGGGCAGCATGCCGCGGTCGACGAACCGGGCGAAGGTTCTCAGGATGCGGCCGGCCACCTCGGGACGCCCGGTGGCGAGGGCCAGGCCGGGCAGGCTGATCATCGTGTCGCGGCCCCAGTCGCCGAACCAGGGGTAGCCGGCGATGACGGACATCCCGTTGGGATCACCGGCGAGCGGCCGGCGCACGACGAACTGATCGGCGGCCAGGACGAGCTGCCGCACCCAGGCCGGCGCCGTGCTCGCGCGCGGCTGCGCCTGCAACCATCGATCGAGGAGCTGCTCCTCCCCCTCCCGTCGCCGCCGCCACGCCGCCTCGCCGTCGAGCGACGGCGCCGCTTCCGCCGAGAGCACCAGCGTTGGCGCCGCGCCCGGCCCGAGCTCGAGTTCCAGCGTTCCCGCCTCGAAATGATCTTCGTGGGCGTCGAGGCCGCGCTCGCTCTCGCGGGCCAGCCTGAAGTTCCGGCACCACACCGCCGACGGACGGGCGACGGCGCCCGGGCAGCGGACGACGAACGGCCGCGCGCCCTCGAACGCCACCACGCGGAACCCGTCGGCGAGGGACTCGACGGCCAGGCGCCAGCCGTCGCCCCGGGTGGCGCCGTGATAGTCGCGATAGTTCACCAGCACCCGAAGCGCGAGGCTGACCGGGCGGGGACCACGGAGCAGACGGTACCGAACGTAAGTGGTGTTGGCGCCCTGCTCCATCCAGATGCGCTTCTCGATGAGGGCGTCGGCGACGGCGGAGACCCAGACGGGCGTCGTGCCCTCCAGCCGAAAGCGCTCGAGGTCGCGATAGCCGTGCGGATCGACGGTCCCATCGGCCCAGCGGTTGCTGAACAGCGGCCGGCGGAGGTCGCCGTCCCCGACGGTGTCGTCGACCTTGGCGATGAGCAGCGTGCGGCCGAGCGGCGGCTGCAGGGCCGCGATCAGCAGGCCGTGGTAACGACGCGTGAGGAGCCCGGCCACGGTGCCGGAGGCGAAGCCGCCGATGCCGTTGGTGCACAGCCACTCCCGGCACTCCGCGATCGGGAGACGCCCGCAGATCTCCCGTCCCCAGTCGAGCGTCACCGGGCGACTCCTCCCGCTACTCGCCGCTCTGCTGGAGCAGCTTCGCCACCAGCCCCGTCCACCCGGTCTGATGGCTGGCGCCGATGCCGGCGCCGTTGTCGCCGTGGAAGTACTCGTAGAAGAGGATGAGGTCCCGCCAGTGGGGATCGGTCTGGAACTTCCCGGCACCTCCGTGAACGGGCCGGCGGCCGTCCGCATCTCGTAGAAACAGGCGCGTCAGCCTCCGGGACAGCTCGGCCGCCACATCCCACAGGGTGAGCACGCGGCCGGATCGGGTTGGGAACTCGGCCTGGAAACGGTGACCATAGAAGTAGTCGAACTTCTGGAGGGCCTCGATCAGCAGGAAGTTCATCGGCATCCAGACGGGCCCGCGCCAGTTCGAGTTGCCCCCGAAGAGCCCGGTCGTGGATTCGGCCGGCTCGTAGTCCACGCGATGCTCGTGACCGTCGGTGTAGAGCACGTAGGGGTGATCCCGGTGATGCTTCGACAGGGACCGGATGCCGTACGGAGAGAGGAACTCGTTCTCGTCGAGCATGTAGCGGAGGACGCTGGCCAGCCGCACGCTGTTGACGAGGGAGAGCAGCCGCCGGGTCGCGCCCTCGGGCGTGTCCTGACGGACGACGTGGTGCTGCAGCTCCGGCCGGTTCCGGAGGAACCACATCATCCGGCGACCGAACCGCGGCAGCTTCTCCATCGTCTCGGGCTCGAGCGTCTCGACCGCGAACAGAGGGATCAGGCCCACCAGCGACCGGACCTTGAGCGGGTGCACGGTGCCGTCGGGCAGGTGGAGGACGTCGTAGAAGAACTCGTCCTCCCGGTTCCAGATCTCGATACCTTCGCCGGCGATGTTGTTCATCGCGTAGGCGATGTAGACGAAGTGCTCGAAGAACTTCGAGGCGACGTCCTCGTAGGCGGCGTTTTCGCTGGCCAGCTCCAGCGCGATGGCCAGCATGTTGAGGCAGTACATGCCGACCCAGGCGGTGCCGTCCGACTGCTCGATGTGCCCGCCGGTGGGGAGCGGCGAGCTCCGGTCGAACACGCCGATGTTGTCGAGGCCGAGGAAGCCCCCCTGGAAGACGTTCTTCCCCTCCGGGTCCTTGCGGTTGACCCACCAGGTGAAGTTCAGGAGCAGCTTGTGGAAGACCCGTTCCAGGAAGCCCTGATCGGCGACGCCGCGGATCCGCTTCTCGATCTTGTAGATTCGCCAGGCGGCCCAGGCGTGCACGGGGGGGTTGACGTCGCCGAAGGCCCACTCGTAGGCGGGAATCTGGCCGTTCGGATGCATGTACCACTCGCGCAGGAACAGGAGGAGCTGCTCCTTGGCGAAGTCCGGGTCCACCAGGGCCAGCGCGATCGTGTGGAAGGCCAGGTCCCAGGCGGCGTACCAGGGATACTCCCACTTGTCCGGCATCGAGATGACGTCTTCGTTGTAGAGGTGCGTCCACTCGTGGTTGCGGCCACGCTTGCGCTCGGGAGGCGGCGGCGGCTGGGTCGGATCGCCCTCCAGCCAGCGCCGGACGTCGTAGTGATACCACTGCTTCGACCACAGCATCCCGGCCAGGGCCTGCCGCATCACGCCGCGCGCGTCGGGGCTGAGCTTCGGCGGGATCACCGACGCGTAGAACGCATCGGCCTCCTCCTGGCGCTGGGCGAACACACGGTCGAAGGCGGCGCCGAACGGCTGGCCCTCGGGCTCGCGGTCGCTCAGGCGGAGGCGAACGACGCGGCTTTCCCCCGGGCCGATCCGCAGCGCGTAATGCAGCGCGGCCTTGGTGCCCTCCGGCACGGGATTGACGGCCGGGACCTGGCCGCGGATGAGGTAGTCGTGGAAGGCGTCCTTGACGAAGCACTGCGTGTTTTCGGTACCCCATAACCGCCGGTAGTTCGTCTCGTTCTCGGTGAAGAGCAGCGCGGGCTCACCCTCGTAGAACAGGCGGTAGATGCGCCCCAGCCCGGGGTGCTCCACGCGGACAAACCCGGCGCCGCCGGCGGCTCCCCCGGCGCTCAGCTTCGGCACCTGGGCGTTCGGCTCCCAGGCCCAGGTGTTTCGGAACCAGAGCGTCGGTAGCAGGCGCAGCGGCGCCGCCTGCCTTCCCCGGTTCACGACGGTGAGCCGGATCAGCAAGTCGTCGGGCGCGGCCTTGGCGTACTCGGCGAAGACGTCGAAGTACCGGTCCTCGTCGAAGATGCCGGAGTCGAGGAGCTCGAACTCCGGCTGCCCGCGACCCCGGCGGGCGTTTTCCTCGACCAGGTGCGCGTAGGGAAACTCCGCCTGGGGGTACTTGTAGAGGGCCTTCATGTAGGAGTGGGTCGGGGTGGAGTCGAGGTAGAAGTAATACTCCTTGACGTCCTCGCCGTGATTGCCCTCGGAGCCGGTCAGGCCGAAGAGGCGCTCCTTCAGGATGGGATCCTTCTCGTTCCACAGCGCGAGCGCGAAGCACAGGCGCTGATGGTTGTCGCAGATCCCCAGGAGCCCGTCTTCCCCCCAGCGGTAGGCGCGCGACCGCGCATGGTCGTGCGGGAACGAGTCCCAGGCCGTGCCGTACGGCGAGTAGTCCTCGCGGACCGTGCCCCACTGGCGCTCGGCCAGATACGGCCCCCAGCGTTTCCAGTGCGCCGTCCGCGTCTGGGCCTCGACCAGCCGGCGTTCCTCCTGCCGATTACCACCCATGGGCGAGCTCCCCCTCAGTCCGAGGCTCCGATTACTAGGGGCCTGTGCTCGTTTTGTCAATCAGGTGACTCCGGCCAACGATTTTGACGATTTTCTGGGCAACTGACTGACGATTCAGCCTTGACAACGGGGGGAACAGGGTTTGTAATCCCGACACTTTCAAGCTGGTATTTATTCCCCATTCTTGAGAATTTCTTTTCTCACCTCTGTCGGGTTATCTGTCGGGCTATTTTGTGACGCCCTCTTGGTGAACGCTTTGGTATGGGAGAGTCGAATGCCTTTCAAGGGGACAACCATGCTGAGATTCCGTCGCCCTGCGGTCGCCCTCCTCCTCTTGCTGACCTTCTGGCCGACCATGGCCCTGGGTCAGGCCCCGAAAGCCGGCGTCGTCACCACCCTGGAAGGCAACGTCAGCGCCGCGCGGCGTGCCTTGCCTCAGCCCATCCCGCTGAAGTTCAAGGACGACGTCTTCCTGCGGGACAAGATCACCACGGGCGACCAGTCGCTGGCGCGCCTGCTCCTGGGCGGCAAGGCCATCGTGACGATCCGCGAGCGCTCCATCCTCACCGTCACCGAGCTCCCCGGCCGCTCCACCGTCGACCTGGAGTCCGGCAAGATCGGCCTCGCCGTCGCTCGCGACCGGATGCGCCAGGGCGAGGTCATCGACGTCCGGACCCCGAACGCGATCGTGGCCGTGCGCGGCACGGTGCTGATCGCCGAGGTGTCGCGGGTAACCGCCCAGGCGGGCGGGACCCCGCCCGCCCCCGTGACGGAGGTCCACCTGGTGAGCGGCACGGCCGAAGCGACCGTGCCCGGCAGGCCGCCCTTCACGCTGAACGAGTTTCAGAAGTTCAGGGTGACGGGCACTGCGCCGCCGGTCATCGGGACGTTTACGGCGGGCGACCTGGGGCAGATCCAGTCGGGGCTCAAGCCGAAGGGCCCCCAGCACCAGGAAGCAGCGAACGCGGACCAGGTGAAGGGGCAGCTCCTCGCGGCGACGGCCACGCTGTTGACGACGGTGCTCGGCGGCGGTGCCGAACTCGTCGAACCAGTCGTGCTCCCGCCACCGCTGCCAACACCGGTGGCCGAGATCCTACCTGGCGGCGAAGAGAACCTGGCCGAGCTCGTGTCCAACATCCCTCCGAACATCATCATCAATCCCGCCCTTAGCGCGTTTGCGAATCTTGCGGCGAGCGCGCCCACGCCCGTCGTGCAGACACCGTCGGGAACCTCGCTGGCCATTCCCGGCAGCGCCTTCGAGGTTCAGGCGACGGGCGGAACCCCGGGCGATCTGACGCGACCGCTTTTCGATGCGACCAACAGCAATCTCGCGATCGGCGCCAACCTGCTGAACGTCCTCGGGACGCTTAACGTCGTTGTGGCGCCTGATCCGGTCACCGGGAACCCGCCGCCACCTGTCCTGAGCTTCGATCCGAC
>DASYUQ010000159.1 GCA_036001065.1 Candidatus Methylomirabilota bacterium | reverse complement strand
CCGATCGTCCGCTCCGATTGACGGCGCCTGGCCGGGGTGGTAAATGTCTAGACAATTCTACCCGCGGGAGGTTAGCCGACGTGAACTATCGTCCTCGGATCCCCCGGTATCTCCAGATTGCCGACGCGTTGCGCGGCGATCTCCGCGGCGAGGGCGAGCGGATTGCCTCGGAGCATCAGCTCTGCGCGCGCTTCGGCGTCAGCCGGCCCACGATCCGGCAGGCGCTCGACGTCCTGGTCCAGGAGGGACGGCTCTACCGTCACGCCGGTCGTGGCACGTTCAGCACGCCGAGCCCGGGGGGAGACCGTCGCCTGCGGTACATCGGCTCGATCGGCGACATGATCGCGCTCGGCGACGAGACGTGGTTCAAGCTCATCGCCCGCGAGATGGTCCGCGTGCCCGCGAACATCGCCCAGTCGCTGCACCTGCCGCCCGGCTCCGAGGCCTACCGCGTGATCGGTGTCCGCCATTCCGACACCGGCCCCTTCCAGCACGTCACCGCGTACCTGCCGCCGGACATCGGAGCGGCGCTGTCCGACGAGGATCTGTCGAAGACCTCGCTCATCGGCGCCATCGAGCGCCAGCTCAGCCTCCCCATCAAGGTCCTCGATCAGGTGACCGACGCGGCGTTGGCGCCGCGCCACGTCGCCGAGCTGCTTCAGGTCCGACCCCGCACGCCGCTGCTGCTGTTCGAGCGCACGTACTTCGCCATGAGCGGCGAGCCCGTCGAGCACGCGATCACCTACCAGAGCGGCCGTCGCTACCCGTTCCGCGTGGTGCTGGCCCGTCCCGAGCGGCGGAGCTGAGTCCGTGCCGTATCGCGTCGGGTTCGACGTCGGCGGCACGTTCACCGACTTCGTGCTCCAGGCGCCGACCGGCGAGCTCACCACCGGCAAGCGCCTGACGACCTATCCGGATCCCTCGGAAGCGTGCCTGGCCGGGCTCGACGAGCTCGTCGCCGGGGACGGTGTGAGCTGGGGCGACGTGGCCCAGGCCGTCCACGGCACCACGCTGGGGTCGAACATCGTCATCGAGCGCAAGGCGCGCGGCGTTGGGCTGCTCACCACGCGCGGCTTCCGCGACGTGCTCATCATCGGCCGCCAGAAGCGCTACCAGGTCTACGATCTGCAGATCGAGAAGCCCGCGCCCCTGATCCCGCGGCGCCTCATCGGCGAGGTGACCGAGCGCGTGCTGGCCGACGGGTCCATCCGTACCCGACTGGACGAGGCAGACGCCCGTCGCGCCATCCGGGAGCTGGCCGGAAAGGGCGTCACCACGCTGGCGATCTGTCTGCTCCACGCCTACCTCAACCCGGTCCACGAAAAGCGCCTGGCCGCGCTGGTCGCCGACGAGGCGCCCGCTATCGCGGTCACCCTGTCGCATGAGGTATCGCCGACCTTCCGCGAGTACGAGCGCACGTCAACCACGGTCATCAACGCCTACGTGATGACGGCCCTGCGCGAATATCTGAGAGCGCTCCAGGCGGCGCTGGAGAGGCGCGGCTACCGCGGCCGGCTCTTCGTCATGCAGTCGTCCGGCGGCATCGCGACGGCGGAGGCGATGGAGCGTTACCCGGTGCGCATGATCGAGTCCGGCCCCGCCGCTGGCGCGCTGATGGCGGCGGCCTACGGCGAGCTGGCGGGCCATCGCGATCTCATCGCCTTCGACATGGGCGGAACGACAGCCAAGCTCGCGCTCATCGACAAGGGGCGGCCGTCCACGACGACGGCGTTCGAGCTCCACCGGGTCAACAACGTGCCGGGCAGCGGGCTGCCGATGAACATCCAGGCGATCGACCTCGTCGAGATCGGCGCCGGCGGCGGCTCGCTGGCCCGCGCGCGGCTGGGCGTCATCGCCGTCGGACCGGAGAGCGCGGGGTCCACACCCGGCCCCGTCTGCTACGGGCGGGGCGGCGTCGAGCCCACCGTCACCGACGCCGATCTCGTGCTGGGCTATCTGAATCCCGAGTTCTTCGCCGGAGGCGTGATGAAGCTCTCGGTGGGCGCGGCGGCGTGCGCCATCGAGGACCGCGTGGCCCGCCCGCTCGGGCTCGCGCTCGAGGAGGCCGCCTGGGGCATTCACCAGATCGTCAACACGAACATGGAGCTGGCCACCCGCGTCGTGTCGATCGAGCGCGGGCGCGACCCCCGTGACCTCACGCTGGTCGCCTTCGGGGGCTCGGGCCCGGTGCACGGCTGCCGGCTGGCGCAGGCCCTGGGCATCCCGCGCGTGATCCTGCCGGCGGCGGCCGGCGTCACCGCGGCCATCGGCCTGCTCGCCGCCGAGGTCAAGTTCGACGTGGCCCGCACCTACGTGCGGCGCCTCGATGCCGTGGACCCGGCGGCGCTCATCGCCATGTATGAGGAGATGGCGCAGCAGGCACTGGCGGTGGTGCGCGAGTCGGGCGTGTCCAGGGAGATCGTGATCGCCCGCTCGGCGGACGCGCGGTATGTCGGCCAGGGCTACGAGCTCACCGTGCCGGTGCCGCCCGGTCGCCTCGACGCCGCCGCGCTCGAACGGATCCGCCGGGGCTTCGACGAGGTGTACGCCGCGCGTTATGGCTACGCGAGCTCGGCCGAGCCGGTGGAGGCCGTCACCTGGAAACTCTCGGCGGTCGGCAGCGCCCCCCGCGTGGCGCTCGCCAAGGCGCCGTCGGAGTCCGAGGGCTCTCCACGCAAGATGGTCCGCAAGGCCTACGTCCCGGAGGCGCGGGGCTACGTCGACTGCCCGGTGTACGATCGATATCGTCTGGTCGTCGGCATGTCGCTCACCGGGCCGGCGATCGTCGAGGAACGGGAGTCGACGACGGTGCTGCCGCCCGGCGCGGTGGCAGCGGTCGACGAGTACGCCAACCTGGTGGTGCAGCTGGTGTCGTCATGAGCCATCCTGTGTCAACCCAAGAGTCGAGCGCCTCCGGGGCCCCCTCCGACCTATGAGCACGCTCGATCCCATCACGCTCGGAGTGATCTGGGGCGCGCTGCACTCCATCGCGGTGGAAGTCGGCACCACGGTGCACCGGACGGCATACTCCGAGCAGGCGCGGGAAGGCCAGGACTTCTCCGTGGCCGTCTTCGATCGCGCCGGCCGCATGGTGGCCCAGGGCCCCTACAGCCCTGGCCACATGGGGGCCATGTCCTTCGCGGTGAAGAACGCGCTGGCCGCCCATCCGGTCGAGACGCTCCGCCCGGGCGACGCCATCCTGCTCAATGATCCGCTGCTGGGCTCCGGCCATCTGCCGGACTTCTTCATCACGCAGCCGGCGTTCCACCGGGGCGAGCTGGTCGGCTTCGCCGTGAACATCCTGCACCACACCGACGTCGGCGGGCAGCGTCCGGGCAGCCAGGGCGTCCAGGGCATCTTCGACTACTTCCAGGAGGGCCTCCGCATCCCGCCCACGAAGGTCTGGAAGGAATACACGGAGGACGCAGGCGTCGTCGGCATCATCGCCGCCAACACGCGCACGCCCGAGAAGGTCCTGGGCGACCTCCGGGCCCAGCGCAGCGCGCTGCGGGTGGGCGAGCTGAGGCTGATCGAGCTCTGCGAGCGCTATGGCCGCCCGAGCGTCTTCGCGGCGATGGACGAGATCATCGCGCGGTCCGAGGCCAACATGCGGGCGGCCATCGGCCAGGTTCCCGACGGCGTCTACACCTTCGAGGACTTCCTCGACGACTATGGTCCCGGCACCGACCCGCTCCGCGTCTTCGTCACCGTCAGGGTGGACGGTGACACCATGGTGATCGACTACGAGGGCTCCGGGCCCCAGACGCCCTCGGGCCTGAACTCCTACATCAACTACACGCGCTCGTACTCGTACGCGGCCGTGAAGTGCCTCACCGATCCTTACGGCCCGATGAACGAGGGCGCGCTGCGCCCCATCACGGTCAAGGCGCCCGAGGGCTCGTTCCTCAACCCGCGGCCCCCGGCGGGGGGCGGGCCGCGCGCCATCATCTGCTATCGAATCTTCGAGGCGGTGATCGGGGCCCTGGCCCCCGCGCTCCCCGAGCGCGTCGTCGCCGCGTCCTCCCACTTCGCCAACCCGACCTTCGGGGGCCGGGACCGCGAGCGAGGCCGGCGGTTTGTCGCCTACGAGCTGGTGCTCTCGGGCACGGGAGCGCGCGCGGCCCGGGACGGCTGCGAGGCGATGGCCTCGGCCTTCAATGCTTCGAACATCCCCGTCGAGGCCCAGGAGGCGAACCAGCCGATCGTCGTCGAGCGCTTCGAACTGATGCGTGACTCGGCGGGAGCGGGGATGTTCCGGGGCGGCTGTGGCATCCGCCGCGACCTGCGCTTCCTCGCCGACGAGGGTCAGCTGACGAATCTCTCCGAGCGCCAGAAGTTCGCGCCCTACGGCCTCTTCGGCGGCCAGCCCGGGAAGCTCGCGCGCACGGTGATCGACCCGGGGCCTCGCCAGGAGGTGGTGCACGGCAAGGAGTCCCGCGAGTTCGCCTACGGCGACGTGATCTCGTTCCAGCAGTCCGGCGCGGGCGGCTACGGGGATCCCCGCGAGCGTGATCCCGCGCGGGTCCTCGAAGACGTGCTGGACGACTACGTCTCGGTCGAGGCCGCCGGCGCGGAGTACGGTGTCGTCATCACCGGCCACGGGCTCGATCTGCGGGTGGACGCCGAGGCGACCCGGCGCCGGCGCGCGGACAGGCGGCGGTGATGATCCGGTTCACGCCCGAGCAGGAGGAGTTCCGCCGGGCCGTCGCGCGCTTCGTGGACACCGAAGTGGTCCCGGTCGCCCAGGCCATCGACGAGAGCGCCGAGTTTCCCAAGGCGCTCTTCTCGCGCGTGGGCGAGCTGGGCTGGTTCGGCCTCCGCTATCCGGAGAAGTACGGCGGCGCCGACGCCGACATGGTGACCTACTGCCTGCTGGCTGAGGAGCTGGCCCGGGGGTCGATGTCGCTGGCGGCGGCGGCCGCGATGCAGTCGCTCATGGGCACCTCGCTCATCTACAAGTACGGCTCCGAGGACCTCCACCGGCGCTACCTCGTCCCGGCCCTCCGCGGCGACCTGGTGGCGACCTTCGCGCTGACGGAGCCGAACGCCGGCTCGGACGTGGCCAACATCACCACGCGTGCCGAGCGACGCGGCGACCGGTACGTGCTGCGCGGGGCCAAGACCTGGGTGACCAACGCGCCGGTGGCCGACCTGCTGACCGTGGCCGCCAAGACGTCGGCCGAGCGCGGCCTGAAGAACATCGCGCTCTTCCTCCTCGACCGGGCGACGATGCGGGGGATCACGCTGGGCCGGAAGATCGACAAGATGTCGGTGCGGGCGTCGGAGACGGGAGAGATCCTGCTCGACGACGTGGAAGTACCGGCCGCGCACCTGCTGGGCGGCGAGACCGGGGGCGTCGAGAAGGTGGGGACGATCCTGTCCGAGATCCGCGTGATGACCGCGGCGCTTTCGGTCGGGCTCGGGCGGGCCGCCTACGACGCCGCGCTGAAGTACGCCCGCGAGCGCCAGGCCTTCGGCAAGCCGATCGTGGAGCACCAGGCGATCGCGTTCAAGCTCGCCGACATGCTGACGTCCCTCCACGCGGCGACGCTCATGACCTACCAGGCGGCGGCCGCCATCGACGCCGGCCGCTCGATCGTCCGGGAGGCGGCGATGACGAAGCTCTTCGCCTCCGAGATGGCCGTGCGCGTCACCGACGAAGCGGCGCGCATCTTCGGTTCGTACGGGCTGGCGATGGAGTACCCCGTGCAGCGCTACTTCCGCGACGCGCGCTTCCTGCTGCCGGGCGGCGGCACCTCGGAGATCCTGCGCGTGGTGATCGGGCGCGAGCTGGACTGGGACCGGGGGCAGGCGTTTGCCTAGTGCCGTTCCAACTTGTTAATACTAAATCTGTCCACGAACGATGTACACGGTGCCTTCCTAGGCGCGAATAGTTGGAACGGCACTAGGGGGACGGCGCCATGAGGAAGGTCGCGCTCGTCGGCGCGGGAGTCGGGAAGTTCGGCGTGCGGAAGGCGACCTACCGCGACCTGATCTGGGAGGCGGGCAAGGCCTGCTTCGACTCGGTGCCCGCCCTCAAGCCGAGGGACATCGAGGGGCTGGTGGTGGGCTCGGTCATGCCGGAGCGCACGGCGTTCCAGAGCCACATCTCCTCGCTGGCCGCCGAGGCGCTCGGGATCAGGCCGAGCGCGCTCAGCGCACGCACGGAGCACATGTGCGCGTCGGGGACCGTGGGCCTCCGCTACGCTTACGCGTTCATCGCCGCCGGCCTCGCCGACCTGGTCATGGTGCTGGGGGTCGAGAAGCTCACCCAGCCCACGGCCGAGGAGGCGATCCTCAACATGGGCGCCGGCGTGGATCGGGAGTGGGAGGCCGCCTTCGGGCTGACGGCGCCGCCGTGCTTCGCGCTGGCCGCCCAGCGGCACATGGCCCGGTACGGCACGACCGAGGAGCAGCTCGCGCTGGTGGGCGTGAAGAACCACACCCACGCCGCCAAGAACCCCAACGCGCACTTCAACAAGGGCGCGACGCTCGATCAGGTCCTGTGCTCGCGCATGATCTCGAGCCCCCTCCGGCTCTTCATGTGCTCGCCGATCACCGACGGCGCCGCGGCCGTCATCGTCGCCGGCGAGGAGCGCGCGCGCGCCCTCACCGACACGCCGGTCTGGATCCGCGGCACCGGCCAGGCGCTCGACGGCTTCCAGCTCACGTCGCTCCCCGAAGACTACGCCCACTGGCCGGCCCTCGAGCGCACCGCCCAGCGCGCCTACCGCATGGCCGGCATCACGCCTCGGGACGTGGACGTCGCCGAGGTCCACGACTGCTTCGCCATCGCCGAGCTGATCGCCTACGAGGAGCTGGGCTTCTGCCCCAAAGGCGAGGCCGGCGCCTTCGTCGCCGCCGGGCGCAGCGACTACGGCGGCGACGTCGTCGTCAACCCCCGCGGAGGCCTCATCGGCTGCGGCCATCCGCTGGGCGCGACGGGCGTGGCCCAGGCGGCGGAGATCTTTGTCCAGCTCCGCGACGAGGCCGGCGCCCGCCAGGTTCCCGGCGCCTCGATCGGGCTCACCCACAACAACAGCGGGATGGGCGAGCATGTCGTGATGATCTACGGGCGCGAGGCGCCGTGATCGAGCGAGGGATGGCATGAGCTACTTCCGCGCGATCGATCCGTTTCCGCTGGAGTCACCGGACTGGAACAAGCTCGGCGAGTTCTACGCGCGGTTGGGGCAAGGACGGCTCAGCACGACCCGCTGCGCCGGGTGCGGGAGGACGGCGTGGCCCCCGCGGGCGTTCTGTCCCGAGTGCTGCTCCGACCGGTTCGACTGGGTCGACCTGCCGTCGGAGGGCACCGTGCACGCATTCACCGTGCAGGAGACGGGGCTCCCGGCGGGATTCGATGGTCCGCGGATCTTCGCCATCGTCAAGGTCCACGGCCATCGAGTCTTCTCGATCATCGTCGAGGGCGATCCGGGCCGGATCACCCTCGGTCAGCGCGTGAGTCTCAAGCCGTTGCGCATCGCCGATGACCCCAAGGGCAACCCGCGCTGGCTGCCCGCGTTCACTCCGGTATGACGGGCACGATCAAGAAGATCCGGGTGGCAGTGCGAGCCGCAGGAGGGACGCGGGCTGGGTCCCGCGCCTCCGAGGCGAGCCGGCGAGAAGTCGGCGTGATCTCCGACACGCATGGCCTCCTCCGGCCCGAGGCCATCGCCGCGTTACGGGCCGCCGACGCCATCGTTCATGCCGGCGACGTCGGATCACCGGAGGTGCTGGAGGCGCTGGCGGCCATTGCGCCGGTGACGGCCATCCGGGGCAACAACGACCGCGGCGCCTGGGCGGAGAAGCTCCCGCTCACCGAGGTCCTCGAGATCGACGGCGTGCTCCTCTACGTGCTCCACGATGTCAAGGAGCTCGACCTCGATCCCCGCGGGGCCGGGTTCGCCGCGGTGATCTCGGGCCACTCTCACCAGCCGCGTCAGGAGGAGCGGGACGGGGTGCTCTTCTTCAATCCCGGGAGCGCGGGCCCGCGCCGCTTCAAGCTCCCGGTGGCGGTCGGACGGCTCCGGATCGACGGTGGGCGGGTGCGCGGAGCGCTGCTCGAGCTCGAGGTCGAGCCATGAAGGTGCTCATCGCCAAGCCGGGGCTCGATGGCCACGACCGCGGCGCCAAGGTCATCGCCCAGGCGCTGCGCGATACCGGGATCGAGATCGTCTACACCGGGCTCAAGCGGACGCCGGAGGAGATCGTGCAGGAGGCGATCCAGGAGGACGTGGACGTGATCGGCCTCAGCATCCTCTCCGGCGCCCATTTGCCGCTGTCGCGCCGGGTGCTGGAAGGTCTCAAGGTCCAGGGCGCGTCCGACATCAAGGTGGTCGTGGGCGGCATCATCCCGCCCAAGGACGTGGAGGCGCTGCTGGCACTCGGCGTCCACCGCGTGTTCCCCATGGGCACCCCGCTCCCCGAGGTCGTAGCGGCCTTTACCAAGGAGGCGCGTCGATGATGAGGGAGGTCATCCTGCACGCGGGCATTCCCGTCAAGCCGGTCTACGGGCCGGAGGATCTGGCCGGCCGCGACTTCGAGCGGGACATCGGCCGGCCGGGCGAGTATCCGTACACGCGCGGCATCCACCCGCGCATGTACCGCGAGCGCCTGTGGACCATGCGCCAGTACATCGGCTTCGGCACGCCGGCCGAGACGAACGCGCGCTTCAAGTACCTCATGGCCCACGGCCAGGACGCGCTCAACGTCGCCTTCGATCTCCCGACGCAGCTCGGTCTCGACTCCGACGACCCGCGCGCGGAAGGCGAGGTGGGCCGGGTCGGGATGGCCATCGACACCCTGGCCGACATGGAGCAGGCCTTTGCGGGCATCCCGCTCGACCGCGTGAGCGTGTCGCTCACGATCAACGGCATGGCGGCGCCGATCACCGCGATGTACTACGCCGTCGCCGGGATGCAGGGCGCCGCCGCGGCCCGCGTGGTGACGACGCCGCAGAACGACATCCTCAAGGAGTTCGTGGCGCGCGGCACGTGGGTCTACCCGGTGGAGCCGTCGCTCCGGCTCGTCGCCGATCTCATCGAGTTCTCGGCGAAGCACTATCCGCGCTCGAACCCGGTGTCGGTGTGCGGCTACCACATCCGCGAGGCGGGCTGCACGACGGCGCAGGAGATGGCGTACGGCCTCGCGATTGCGAAGGCGTACGTCGAGCTGATGCTCGCGCGCGGGATGGCGGTGGACGACTTCGCGCCGCGCATCTCGTTCAACTTCACGGCCTGGGGCAAGATCTTCGAGGAGGTCGGCAAGTTCCGCGCCGGCCGTCGGCTCTACGCGCGGATGCTGCGCGAGCACTTCGGAGCCCAGAATCCGAAGTCGTGGGCGTTCCGCAGCCTCATCGGCGGTGGCGGCTCCGCGTTCACCATGCAGGAGCCGGAGAACAACATCGTGCGCGGCGCGTACATCGCGCTCGCGGCCGCGCTTTCGGGTGCGCAGACGATGGCGCTGCCGACGTACGACGAGGCGTACACGATCCCGTCGGCGAAGGCGCAGCTCATCGCGCTGCGCACGATGCAGATCTGCGCGGAGGAAAGCGGCGCCGCGGACACCGCCGACCCGCTCGGCGGCTCGTACTACGTCGAGGCGCTGACCAACGACATGGAGCGCCTGATCCAGGAGGAGCTGGCCCACGTCGAGAGGATGGGCGGCATCGTCGAGGCCGTGAAGACGGGCGCCATCCAGGCCGAGGTCGCGCGCCAGGCCTATCTCTTCGAGCAGAAGCTGAACTCGGGCGAGGTCCCGAAGGTCGGCGTCAACTGCTACGTGGCCGACGGCGCAGCCGAGGCCGATCACGCCGTCGAACTGTACGCGTTCGATCAGACCGTGGCCGACGCGCAGATTGCGAAGCTGAAGAAGATTCGGTCGGAACGGGACGATCGGGCGGCCCGCGCCGCCCTGAGT
>DASYUQ010000158.1 GCA_036001065.1 Candidatus Methylomirabilota bacterium | reverse complement strand
AAGTAGGCGATCTCGAACGCCGCCGACTCGGGCGAGTCGGAGCCGTGGACGGCGTTGGCCTCGATCGAGGAGGCGAACTCGGCGCGGATCGTCCCCGGCGCGGCCTTGCGAAAGTCCGTGGCGCCCATCAGGTCGCGCCAGCGCTGGATGGCGTTCTCGCCCTCCAGCACCATCGCCAGGCACGGCCCCTGAGTCATGAAGGCACAGAGGCTCCGATAGAACGGCTTGTCCTTGTGGACGACGTAGAAGCCGGCGGCGTCCTCGGGTGTCATGTGGACGAGGCGCGCGGCCAGGATCTTGAGACCTGCCTGCTCGATCCGGGTGATGATCTGGCCCGCCACACCTTTGGTCACGGCGTCGGGCTTGATGATGGCCAGGGTGCGCTCGATCTTTTGGGGGCTCATCGTCCGAGTACCTTCTGCACGGTCGCTCCCATGTCGGCCGGGCTCCGCACCAGGGTCGCCCCGGCGGCCTCCAACGCTTTCATCTTCTCCGCGGCCGTCCCCTTGCCGCCGGCAATGATAGCTCCGGCGTGGCCCATCCGCCGTCCGGGCGGCGCCGTCTGGCCGCAGATGAACGCGACCACGGGCTTCTCGACGTGGGTCTTGATGAAGGCCGCCGCCTCCTCCTCGGCGGTGCCTCCGATCTCGCCGATCATCATGATGGCCCGCGTCTGCTGATCGTCGTTGAAGAGCCGCAGCACGTCCACGAAGCTCGTTCCCGTGACCGGGTCGCCGCCGATCCCGACGCACGTCGTCTGCCCCAGGCCGCGCGCGGTGAGCTGGCCGACGACCTCGTAGGTCAGGGTGCCGCTCCGTGAGACGACGCCGACAGGGCCGGGCTTGTGGATGTGGCCAGGCATGATGCCGACCTTGGCCTGGCCCGGCGTGATCAGCCCCGGGCAGTTGGGGCCGATGAGCCGGCTCGGCGTCCCCGCGACGAAGTGCCGGGCCCGGACCATGTCGGCCACGGCAATGCCCTCGGTGATGCAGACGATCAGGGGGATGCCCGCCGCGGCCGCCTCCATGAGGGCGTCGGCCGCCGCCGGCGGCGGCACAAAGATGAGCGCACAGTTGGCGCCCTCCCGAGCGACGGCCTCGCCGACCGTGTTCCAGACGACAAAGCCCTCGTGGGTCGTGCCGCCCTTGCCCGGCGTGACGCCGCCCACGACGGTCGTCCCGTACTCTTTGCAGCGCGCGGCGTGGAAGGCCCCTTCGCGGCCGGTGATGCCCTGCACGACGACGCGCGTGCTCTTGTCGACGAGAATGCTCATCCTACTTGGAGGCCTCGCTCTCCACGAACTTGCAGCACTCGGCGATCTCCTTCTCGCCCTCCTCGCGGGGCACCACCTGCAGCCGCGGCCGGCCGACGAAGAACCCCATGCCGATGCCCGCCTTCACGAAGTAGACCTCGCCGGGCTTCACGTCGAGCGTCACCGAAGCCTTGGACTCGGTCTCGGCCCACAGCTCGACCTCGCCAGGATCGGTGATGTACGGGTAGTAGCCTTGGGCCTTCATCGTCGTGATGACCGTGTCGCCGCGCTTGACGTCGTACTGGACTGCGGGACCGAGCGCCGACGGCCGGTAGATGTAGATCACCGCTTTGCCCGAAGGGATCGTCTCGATCTTCCGGAACGGCGCGCCCGTCGCACACCCAGCCAGGGCTATTCCCGCCACGACCACCAACCCGATCAGTCGCGCCCTCATCGTCGCGGCCTCCCCGGTCAGTCGGAGCCGAGGAGCCGCCCCAGCGACTCCCGGTCCCGAGCGACCTGACTCTCGATGCTGTCCCGGACGGCCAGCAGGCCGCGCCGCCGCATCTCGGTGTAGGTTTCCCCTTCGTAGAAGAGACTCGGTCGGTTCGTGAGGGCGGCCGTCGCGTCGTACGTCTTGGCGACCTCCTCGCCCCGGAGGACCTCCAGGCGGCCGCTGACGGCGACGGTGTCCTTGCCGATCACCGGCAGCCCCAGCATCGCGGCGGGATTGAACATGACGCCGAACAGGTTGGTCCGCTCGCCGCCGTGCACGACATCATAGGCGTAGCGTACCGTGAGGCGGGCGCCGGAGCCGCCGTCGGTGAGGTTGCGCGGAAGGTATTCCCGGTTGCCGCCGTACACGATCCGCGCCGGAAGTCGGAACTCAGGCGCCGCCGCGTCTGGGGCCGGCTGCACAAGCATCTCGGCCGCGCACCCCGTCAGGAACATGGCGAGCAGGGCGACGACCGGGCCCGCGCCCATCCGTCCTGCGCGCTCGCGGCTCATTTCCGGCCCGGGGCCAGGGCGACCACCTTGCGCGCCCCATCGCCCATGTCGATATCGGAGGGGGCCGCGAGGGCCCCCTCCGAAACCTCCCCCAGAACGGATTGCGCCGGCAGAGCCGGCGCTCGAAATGGCGGCCTCCTCATGCTTTCGTCCCTCGCGCCAGCGCGACGACCTTGCGGGCGCCATCACCCATGTCGTCGGCGGTGGTGAGGGCCAGGCCGGACTCGGCCAGCATCTTCTTGCCCAGCTCGACGTTGGTGCCCTCCATGCGGACGACGACGGGCAGCCGGAGGCCGAGCTTCTTCACCGCCGCTATCACGCCCTCGGCCAGCCGGTCGCAACGCAGGATGCCGCCGAAGACGTTGATGAAGACCGCCTTGACACTGGGGTCCGAGGAGAGGATCCGGAACGCGTTCTCGATCTGCTCGGGCGAGGCGCCGCCGCCGACGTCGAGGAAGTTGGCGGGCTCCCCACCGGCGAGCTTGATGATGTCCATCGTGGCCATGGCCAGTCCTGCGCCGTTGACCATGCAGCCGACGTTGCCCTCGAGCTTGATGTAGTTCAGGCCGTACTTGGATGCCTCGACGTCAAGTGGATCCTCTTCATGGGTGTCTCGAAGTGCCGCGATTTCCGGGTGGCGGTACAAGGCGTTGTCGTCGAAGTTGAGCTTGGCGTCGAGGGCCAGCACGCGGCCGTCCCTGGTCACCACCAGCGGGTTGATCTCGACCAGCGCGCCGTCCTTGGCGAGATAGAGGGGGAAGAGGTTACGGACGAGCGCCACGGCCTGCTTCAGCGTCTCCCCGGCCAGGCCGAGGCCGAACGCCAACCGCCGGGCCTGAAAGTCGCCGAGCCCGAGCGCGGGGTGGGCCCATTCGCGGAGGATCTTCTCGGGGCTGCGGGCGGCCACCTCCTCGATCTCCATGCCGCCGGCTTCGGAGGCCATCGCCACGGGCGTCGCGCGCGCGCGGTCGAGCGTGATCGACAGGTAGAGCTCCCGGGCGACGGCCGAGGCTTCCTCGACCAGCACCTTGAGCACCAGGATGCCCTCGGGCGGGGTCTGCGGCGTCTTGAGCCTCATCCCCAGAATCTGCCGGGCCGCGGACTCAGCGCCGGCCGGATCGTCGGCCAGCTTGATCCCGCCCGCCTTGCCACGACCACCGGCGTGCACCTGCGCCTTCACGACCACGCGGCCCCCGATCTTTTCGGCGACGGCGCGCGCCTGGGCCGGCGTGTCGGCCACGTCACCGGCGGGCACGGGGATCGCGAACGCGCGAAGCAGCGCCTTGGCCTGGTATTCGTGGATCTTCATGCGCGGGCGGACTCCATCCCGGGGGACCGCGCTAGTGCCGTTCCAACTTGTTGATACTAAATCTGTCCACGAACGACGTACACGGTGCCTTCCTAGGCGCGAATAGTTGGAACGGCACTAGGGGATCGCGGCGATAGCCTGGATCTCGATGAGCATGCCGGGCATCGCCAGCTGGTTGATCCCGATGAGCGCGCTGGCGGGAAAGTCCCGCCCGAACTTCTGCCGGCGCAGCTCGATGAAGCGGTTGCCGTGGCCCAGGTCGGTGAGGAAGACGGTCATGGTGACGACGTCCGAGAGCTGGCCGCCCGCCTTCTCCACGGCCAGGCGCATGTTCTCCCAGACCTGCCCGACCTGCTGGTCGAAGTTGCCGGGACCCACCAGCCGCCGCTGCTCGTCCACCGGCGTCATCCCGGCCAGGAAGACCAGGGTGCCGCCCGTCACCTTCACCGCCGAGGAGAAGGCGCGCGTCTCGTGCCAGGCATGAGTCCGCACGCACTCCCTCATCGCGCACCTCCCTGCGACCGACGACGATCAGGCAGGCTCTGGGCGCTGGCCGCGGAACTTCCGCAGCAGCCAGACGATCGGGTCGTAGTCGTCGGCCCTCCGCTCCTTCATCGGGATGATGCCGTTGTCGGTGATGTGGATTCCCTCGGGGCAAACCTCGGTGCAGCACTTGGTGACGTTGCAGAGCCCGATCCCCGCCTCCCGGGCCACGAACTCCGTCCGGTTGCGGGTGTCGAGCGGGTGCATGTCGAGGGCGGCGACCTTGATGAAGAAGCGGGGGCCGGCGAACTGCCGCTTCAAGTCGTGATCGCGGATGACGTGGCAGACGTCCTGGCAGAGGAAGCACTCGATGCACTTGTGGAACTCCTGGATGCGGTCGATGTCCTCCTGCATCATCCGGTACCGGCCGTCGGGGTCGGGCGGCTTGAGCCGGAGCGGCGGCACGGTCTTGGCCTTCTCGTAGTTGTAGGACACGTCGGTGACGAGATCCCTGATCAGCGGGAACGCCCGGATCGGCGCCACGGTGATGGGGGCGCCCTCGGCGAACGTGTTCATTCGTGTCATGCACATGAGACGCGGCTTGCCGTTGATCTCCGCGCTGCAGGAGCCGCACTTGCCGGCCTTGCAGTTCCAGCGGCAGGCGAGGTCGGAGGCCTGGGTGGCCTGGATCCGGTGGATGACGTCCAGGACCACCATGCCCTGGTCGGTCTCGACGCGGTACTCGCGGAAGCTGCCGCGGCTGGCGTCGCCCCGGAACACCCGCATGGTGTAGGTCGGCACTACTTCTTCTCCTCGAGGAGTCCCCGGAGCTCGGCCGGCATCTCCGGCAGCGGCTCGCGGGTGAACTGGATCGTCCCGTTCTTCTGGCGCACCACCACGTTGGCCTTGCCCCACTCCGCGTCGGTCTTCGGATAGTCGTCGCGGGTGTGACTGCCGCGGCTTTCCGTGCGCTCGATGGCGGCCAGGGTGACGCACTCGGCCACGGTGAGGAGCGACTGGAGATCGAGGGCCGTGTGCCAGCCCGGATTGTACGTGCGCCCGCCTCCGATGCGCACCTTCTTCGCGCGATCCTTGAGGGCCTCGATCTTCCGGAGCGCGTGCCGGAGCTCGGTCTCGGTGCGGATGATGCCGACCAGGTCCTGCATCGCCTCCTGGAGGTCGGCCTGGATGGCGTAGGGGTTCTCGTTCCCCGACCGGGTGAAGGGCTCGAGCAGCTCGCGCGCGATCGCCTCGAGCTGCGCCCGGTCCGCCGCCAGCCGGCCGCCGAAATCCTTGGCGTGGAGCGCCGCGTGCAGCCCGGCGCGGCGGCCGAAGACGAGGAGGTCGGAGAGGGAGTTGCCCCCCAGCCGGTTGGAGCCGTGCATGCCGCCCGCCACCTCGCCGGCGGCGAAGAGCCCGGACACCGTGGATTGCGTGGTGTCGGCGTCCACGCGGACGCCGCCCATCACGTAGTGGCAGGTCGGCCCCACCTCCATCACCTCTTTGGTGATGTCCACGCCGGCCAGCTCCTTGAACTGGTGGTACATCGACGGCAGGCGCCGCCGGATGTAGTCGGCCGGGCGGCGCGTGCAGATGTCGAGGAAGACGCCGCCGTGGGGGCTGCCCCGCCCGGCCTTGATCTCGGAATTGATCGCGCGCGCCACCTCGTCGCGGGGCAGGAGGTCAGCCGTGCGCCGGTTGTTCTTCTTGTCTTCGTACCAGCGGTCCGCCTCCGCCTCGTTGTCGGCGGTCTCGGCGCGGAAGAACTCGGGGATGTAGCGGAACATGAAGCGCTCGCCATCCCTGTTCTTGAGGGTGCCGCCGTCGCCGCGCACGCCTTCGGTGACGAGGATCCCGCGCACGCTCGGCGGCCAGACCATGCCCGTCGGATGGAACTGCACGAACTCCATGTCGATGAGGTCCGCGCCGGCGTCGAGGGCCATCGTCATGCCGTCGCCCGTGTATTCCCACGAGTTCGACGTGACCTTCCACGCCTTCCCCGCCCCGCCGGTCGCGAGGACGATGGCCTTTCCGCGCAGCAGGACGAAGCGCCCGGTCTGGCGCCAGTAGCCGAAGGCGCCCGCGATGCGCCCGTCGTCGACGAGGAGCCGCTGCATCGTGCACTCCATGAGCACGTCGATGCCGAGCTCGACGGCCCTGTTCTGCAGCGTGCGGATCATCTCGAGGCCCGTGCGGTCGCCGACGTGCGCGAGGCGCGCGTAGCGGTGGCCGCCGAAGTCGCGCTGGAGGATCAGGCCGTCGGGCGTCCGGTCGAACATCGCGCCCCACTCCTCGAGCTCGAGCACGCGGTCCGGCGCCTCCAGCGCGTGCAGCTGCGCCATGCGCCAGCTGTTCAGCAGCTTGCCGCCGCGCATGGTGTCGCGGAAGTGGACGTCCCAGCCGTCCTCCTTCCACACGTTCCGGAGCGCTGCCGCGATCCCGCCCTCGGCCATGACCGTGTGGGCCTTGCCGAAGAGGGACTTGCACACGAGCGCGGTCCGCGCGCCCTGCGCCTTCGCCTCGATGGCCGCGCGGATCCCGGCGCCGCCGGCGCCGACGACGACGACGTCGTACTCGCGCTCGTCGCGGTCGGGCCGGGCGATCATCCGAACACGATCCGCGGGTCCGAGACCACGCCCATCGAGAGCAGGCGGATGTACAGGTCGGTCAGGCCCACGCTGAGGAGGCTGAGGATCGCGTAGTTGCCGTGGCGCCCGTTCAGCCACGACACCGCCTGGAACAGGCGGAGCGCGACCGGCCGGAGGTGGAAGCGGTCGAAGCGGCCGCCGACGAGGTACCGGCAGAAGTGGCACGAGAACGTGTAGAGGGCGATGAGCACGACGTTGGCGGTCATGAGCAGCGAACCGAGGCCGATGCCGAACGCGTATCCGCCGGACGCCGTCGGGAATCGGAACGCGAGCACGGCGTCGTAGCCGAGGATGAAGACGAGGAGCACCGCAGGGTACCACGTGAAGCGGTGGATGTTCTGCCAGATGAAGGGGATCCTGGTCTCGCCGCCGTACTTCGCCCTCGCGTCCGGGACCGCGCAGGCCGCCGGTGCCCAGAAGAACGCGCGGTAGTACGCCTTGCGGTAGTAGTAGCAGGTGAGGCGGAACGTGAGCGGGAAGCCCACGATCCAGATGGCGGGGGCGAGGTTCCACCACGACCCGACGATCGGCCCGACGGTGAGGTGCGCGCAGTTCGCGGTGATGCACGGCGAGTAGAACGGCGAGAGGTACGGGTCGACGAAGTAGTCCGCGTTCGCGATGCCCGCGAAGAACGAGTACACGACGAAAAGGCTGAAGAGCGCGAAGAGCCACGCGGGCTCGAGCCACCAGAGATCGCGCCGCAGCGTCCGCTGGCGCGCCGGTAGCGCGGTCGTCGCCATCGGCCTCACGGTACGAACGCCTCGCTGAGAAGGCAAAGATATGAATGCGATGGTCACGATAGCGATACGCTATGGACGTGGAGCTCCGCCAGCTGCGCTACCTCATCGCGGTCGCCGAGGAGCGCCACTTCACCCGCGCCGCACGCGGCCTCCGAGTGGCGCAGCCCGCGGTCTCGAAGCAGATCCGGCTGCTCGAGGAGGAGCTCGGGACCACCCTCCTCCACCGGACTCGCGGGAACCTCACACTGACGACCGCGGGCGAGGCGTTCCTCCCGTGGGCGCGCCAGGCCGTCACCGACCTCGCCACCGCGATCGACGAGGCGCGCGAGACGGGCGGCATACGGCGTGGACGCATGAGCATCGGCGCGACCCCGAGCATCACCACGGCGATCCTTCCCCAAGCCCTCGGGAAGTTCCACGCCACGTACCCGGGTATCGAGCTGAAGCTGCACGAGGCCGGCTCCCGCGACCTCGTGCGCGAGCTCGAGCAGGGCAGCCTCGACCTCGCGCTCGTGATCCTGCCGGTCACGCACCGCTCGCTCGAGACGACGCCCATCCTCCGCGAGGAGCTCGTCCTTGCGGTCGCCTCGAGCCATCCGCTCGCCGAGCGGAAGCGCATCGGCTTCGCCGACCTGCGCGGCGTGCCGCTCGTGATGTTCCGCGAGGGCTCCGACCTGCGCGCAACGACGCTCGCGGCGTGCGCGGCGGCCGGGGTCGAGCCGACGTTCGC
>DASYUQ010000157.1 GCA_036001065.1 Candidatus Methylomirabilota bacterium | reverse complement strand
ACATCGCGTCCTTCTCGACCGAGCGGACGGTGAAGACGCAGAGGTAGCAGCCGGGCAACGTGAAGATCATGTGCCCGGAGGGCGGCACGTGCGAGCGGTCGGCCACGAGCGGCCGGACGTCCTCCACGGCGAACTTGTACGGCAGGTAGTCGCCGCGCCAGCCGATCACGTCGAAGGGATGGGTCGGGTGCACGCGGCGCGTGTACACCGTCTCCACCTTGGAGACGATCTCGAAGCGCCCCCGCTCGTTCACCGTCGCCAGCGTCCGCGGAAAGCGATAGTCGCTGCGACTGTGCGTGATGAACCGTCCCGTCGCCGGCGCCTCCGCCTTCTCGGGGTCGCCGGCGAAGCTTTCGTACACCCAGTAGTACTGGAGGCCGGGAGCGAGCTCGAACCGGTGAGTGACGCCCTTGGGGACGATGAGGAAATCACCCTTGCCGTAGGCGATCGGCCCGAACGTCGTCTCCAGCGTGCCGCCGCCCTCGTGGACGAAGACGACCAGCGTCGCCGAGTGGTGCTCGAAGAAGTAGTCCATGGAGGCGCGGGGCGCGGTGACGTTGAGCGCGGCCGTCGCGTTGGCTACCAGCCGCGCCATCCCGCGGTAGACGTCGGCGGGGCCGTCCGGGGCCAGCGGGTTCAGCGCGTGGTGCGTGCCGCCGAGCGGGCGCAGCGGCGACTCCCAGCGCGGCGCGAACCCTTCGAGGCCGCGCGTCTCCCCCGGCAGCCAGTTCGTCGGTGGATACAGGTGATACGTGTGGCTCACCTTGCCGGCGAACCCCCCGCGCCCGTGCTCCTGCTCGTACACGTGCTGCAGCAAGGGGCCCGCGTGCGGCGCGCGCGGCACGATCCCCACTTCGGGCAGGCCGGAGAAGTACTCGACGTCCCCCATCGCGATAGGCTCCTCAGTCGTCGGGTGCGGGCAGACCGATTCTACCGCTGTTCGGCGGCAGCGCTCAGCACGCGCCAGACCTTCTCGGCCGTGACCGGCATGTCGAGGTGCGTGCACCCGAACGGCGCCAGCGCGTCGACCACGGCGTTGACGATGGCCGGCGGCACCGCGATGCACCCCGCCTCGCCCAGGCCCTTGGCGCCGAGCGGGTTGCGCGGCGAGGGCGTGACGGTCTTGTCCAGCTCGGGCTCCGGGAAGTCGCCCAGGCGCGGCACCGCGTAGTCCATCAGCGACGCCGTGAGCAGCTGGCCGTCGGCGTCGTACACGACGCCTTCCATCAACGCCTGCCCGGCGCCCTGGCAGTAGCTGCCGTGCAGCTGGCCCTCGGCGAGCAGCGGGTTGACGATGGTGCCGGCGTCGTCCACCCACACGCAGCGGTCGAGCCGCACCTGGCCCGTATCGCGGTCGACGCTCACGGCGACCACGCAGGCGCCGAAGCTCCAGACTTCGCTCTCGGCGTTGAAGAACACCGTCGCCTCGAGTCCCGGCGCCTCGCCGGGCGGCAGCCGGACGCCGCGGTGGGCGGCGTCGGCGATCTGCGCCCACATCGCGCGTCGCGACGGCATCCCGGCCACCTGGAAGCCGCCGTCGGCGGCGACGACGTCCGCCGCCGCCGCTTCCAGCAGCATGGCCGCGATGCGCTGCGCCTTGTCGCGCACCTGGCGCGAGGCCTGCCACACCGCGCTGCCGCCGAGCGCCGTCGAGCGGCTGCCGAAGGTGCCGACGCCCTGCGGAGCGCCGCGCGTGTCGCCGTGGAGCACGCGCACCCGCTCGGGATCGACGCCGAGCGCGTCGGCGGCAATCTGCGCCCACGTCGTCTCGTGGCCCTGGCCGTGGGCGCTGGAGCCGGTGACGACGGTCACCGTCCCCGTGCGCTCCACGCGCACGCTGCCGCTCTCCCAACCCAGCGCCGCCGGCTCCACGTAGGCAGCGAGGCCCACGCCCACGATCTCGCCCCGCTGCCGCGCCGCGCGTTGCCGCTCGCGCAGTCGCTCGTACTCTGCCAGCTTCAGGGCCTGCTCGAACGCCGCCAGATAGTCGCCGGAGTCGTAGACGCAGCCGGTGGGCGTGCGATAGGGAAATGCATCGGGCGGGACGAAGTTGCGGCGGCGGACGTCGGCCGGGTCCAGGCCGAGCGCCCGGGCGACCTCATCGAGCAGCCGCTCGATGAGGAAGATGCCTTCGGGCCGGCCGGCGCCGCGATAGGGTCCGGTCGACATCGTCGTGGTGTAGGTCCCGCCCGTCTCGATGTCCACCGCGGGCACGACGTAGGCTCCTGGCAGCGTGCGTCCGTGGTTGGAGGCGGGCACGGCGCCGCTGAAGACGAGCTCCGAGCCCAGCGGGAAGACGATCCGGGCGCGCACGCCGAGGATCCGGCCCTCGGCGTCCACGGCCAGCTCGCCCTCGGCCTCGCCCCCGCGCCCGTGGTGGGTCACGGCGAAGTCCTCGCCGCGGGTCGCGATCCACTTCACGGGACGCTGGAGCCGCCGGGCCAGCCATGCCACCAGCACGTCCTCGTGGTAGGCGGAGCCCTTGACCCCGAAGCCGCCTCCCACGTCGGGGGCGATCACGCGGATGCGGCTTTCGTTGAACCCCAGGCAGGCCGCGATCTCCGAGCGGACGCGGAAGGGCGCCTGTGAGGACGTCCAGACCGTGAGCTCGTCGAGGTGCGGGTCGTAGCTGGCCAGCACGCCGCGCGGTTCCATGGTCACGGCGCTGAGCCGCGGCTGCCTGACGGTGAGGCGCGCCACCCGCGCCGCGCGGGCGAACGCGCCGGCGACGTCGCCCACGCGCCAGGCGTGGGTGAACGCACGGTTGCCCCCTAGCCCCGGGTGGAGCACGGGCGCGTCCGGGCGGGCGGCGTCATCCGGATCGACCGCGGCCGGCAACGGCTGCCATTCCACGGCGATGAGGTCGGCGCCATCGCGCGCGCGCCAGGGCGCGTCGGCGACGACGGCCGCGATGGGCTCACCCACCGCCCGGGCGACGTCGGCCACCACGAGGGGACGGCGTCCGATCTTCATCCCGGGGAAGAGCGCGTTCACCGACAGCGCGCCGAGCTCGCGCACGTCGGCGCCCGTGACGACCTCGACCACACCGGGCGCCCGCCTCGCCGGCGCCACGTCCAGCCGCGCGATGCGGGCGTGGGCGTGGGGGCTGCGGAGGAAGTGGACGTGAACCATGCCCGGCAGCCGGATGTCGTCCGTGTAGCGGCCGGCGCCGACGAGCAGCGGCCGGTCCTCCACCCGGCGGAGCGCAGCCCCGATGTACGACCGGCCCGAGGGCGCCGTCATGTCAGCGAGCGCTCGCCCCGAGCCCGGTCACGCGCCCGCGAGGAATGCAAGCTCGCGCCCGCTCGCAGGTCAGCCGTCCATCCATGGGAGTGGGATTATCGCACGCCTCCTGTACACTGGCCGCCATGCCCCGGCGCGGCAAAGTAATCCGTTTCCCCGGCGCGCCGCCCGCTCCCCCGCGGCCGCCGGTCCGCGCGCTGCGCGCCGACGAGCCTGGCCTCGTCGAGGTCTACCGCTGCGCGCAGGCGGAGGCGCTCGTCGTCAAGAGCCTCTTCGAGAGCGAGGGCATCCCCACGCTCCTGCGCGCGCGCCTGGCCCAGTCGGTCTATCCCTTCACCGTCGGCGACCAGGGCGAGGTGGTGATTCTGGTGCCCGGGGCCGAGGCCACGCGGAGCCGGCTCCTGCTCGCCCGCATCGCACCCGGCCCGTCCTTCCCCTGAGGGCTGAGGGCGCCTCGCCGGTCAGCCGAACTCGCCGACGATCGCTTCCAGCGCGCGGGCGACGCGATCGAGGGCGGCGGGCTCCAGCGTGTCCAGACTGTCGCGGCTGGTGTGGTACGTGTCGAAGGGAGGCGGCCGGCGGGCCAGGTGCATGAGCACGCTGCGCCCCGGGCTGAGCACGAACTTGCGGAGCGCGTCGGCCTCGGCTGCCGGGACGATGGTCAGCCCGTAGGCCGGGATACCGGCGGCGGCAAAGGCGCGGTGGTCGCTGCCGAAGACGGGAATACGCCCGACGACGTGATAGCTCGCGTCCCGCTTCAGCCCCAATCCCTCGAGCGCGCCCTGTACGCGCCGCCGGAAGGACGTCTCCCCCGCCGCGTCCCAGATGGCGAGGCTGTCGCCGATGCCGCACAGCTCGAGGCTCAGCACCCCCGCGATGCCCGCCAGCGGCATCTCGCGCACGTAGGCGCGCGCGCCGAGATAACCGAGCTCCTCGGCCGCCGTGAAGAGCAGCCGCACCCGTAGCCCCCGCGGCGTGCGCGCGCGCAGCCGCCCGATCAGGCTCAGGAGGATCCCGACGGCGGCCGCGTTGTCGTTGGCGCCGGGGCTCCCCGGCACGGCGTCGTGGTGGGCGATGAGGAGCAGCACGCGGTCGCCCCCGCCGAGGTCCACGCCGAAGTTCTCGCCCCGCCCCTCGAACGTCTGGAAGCGATGGCGCACGAACGGGATGCCGCGCGCGGCCAGGAACGCGGCGACCGCGGTCTCTCGCTCATCGTTGGCGCGGCCTTCCAGCAGTCGGGAGAGCGCCAGCGGCGAATCGCCGCCGCCCAGCACCTCGGCCAGCGGCGGCGGCGCGGTGGCGGGGCGGGGGCGCCGCCGCGCATTGAGAAGCCGGCTCAAGCCGCTGTTGATCCGCCCCCGGACGTAGAAGCCGAGCTCACGCAGCGCCACGGCGGAAACTCACGGCACGCCCAGGAGGGCGCAGCCATTGGCGGTGAGCCGCGCGGCCAGCCGCTCCACCGGCTCGCCACGCACCTCGGCCAGGCGCGCGGCGGTGACCGTCAGCAGGGCCGGCTCGTTGCGCTGCCCACGGTAACCCTGGGGTGGCAGGAAGGGGCAGTCGGTCTCGATGACCAGGCGATCGGCCGGCACGAAGCGCGCCACGTCGGGAAGCGCGCCCGCGTTCTTGTAGGTCACCGGGCCGGCCAGCGAGATCAGCAGCCCCAGATCGAGACAGCGGCGGGCGATCTCCACATCGCCCGAGAAGCAGTGCATGATCCCGCCCACCCCACTCACGCCCTCGTCGGCCAGAATGCCCAGCACCTCGGCGTGAGCGTCGCGGCAGTGGACGAGGGCCGGCTTGCCCGCGCGGCGGGCGACGCCCAGCAAGCGGCGGAACGTGCGCTCCTGGACGTCGCGGGGCGACCGGTTGCGGAAAAAGTCGAGCCCGATCTCGCCGATCGCGACCACCCGCGGCTCCCCGGCCAGGCGCTCGATCCCGGCCAGCGCCGCGTCGTCGGCGTTCGCCGCGTCGTGCGGATGGATGCCGACGGAGGCCCACACGTCGGGCTCGCGCTGGGCCAGCGCGATCGCCGCCCGCGACGTTTCGACGTCGGTGCCGATCGTCAGCAGGCGCCCCACCCCGGCCGCCCGCGCCCGCTCCAGCACCGTTCCCCGGTCGCCGTCGAACTCCGGAAAGTGCAGGTGCGCGTGGGTGTCGAAGAGGTCGGGCGTCATTCGATCACCCGGAAGCGGAGCCGCCCGATCAGCTGGCCCGAGCGAGTCACGACGTCCACCGTCCAGCGCCCGATCGGATTCTCCGGAAAGGCCGTCTTGCGCGAGTAGGTCCGGAAGCCTTCGCGGCGGCCCCCGCGCACGGGCGAGAGACTCACCGCGTCCACGACCTGGGCGTCCCGACGCCACACGTGCTGGACCGCCTGGTTGAGCCCGGCCGGGGCAAAGATGGTCGTGTACGCGACCAGGCCGCGCTGGCGCAGCTCCGAGGCTTTGATGGCGCCGATCGTGGGCTCCATCGACTCCACGCTCCCCACGTCCCAGGCGATCGCGGTGCGGGCCAGGAAGAGCGGCGCGGGCGGGATCCACGCCCGCCCGACGTGGGCCAGCGCGGCGATGGCAATCCCGCCGATCATCATCACGCTGAGCCCGACCGACCAGCTCCACCGGCGTGCCCGGCAGACGGCGGGCGTGAGGGCCACCACGGCCATCCACGCGCTGGTGACCAGCGACAGGTGGGGCGGCACGCCCACGAGAGGCAACGCGACGTTCAGCGCCCCGAAGATGGAGACCAGGAAGAAGACGTAGTTCAGCCAGGGCAGCGGCTCCACGAGCGCCTGGTACCACGGGTCGAACGTCGCCAGCACCGCCAGCGCCACCATGAGGGCCAGGAAGACGGCGTTCCCCGAGGTGAGCGTCGTGCTCGCGTAGTAGACGGGGATCATGAAGAGCAGCACCGCGTGATAGATCGTCTGAGTCAGGTAGTCGGCCGCGGTGATGACGAGCCGGTGTCCCCGCTCTTCCAGAGCCTGGCGAACCTGAGTGAGGATGGCGAACAGCAACCACAGGAGCAGCAGGTTGCCGATGACCCAGCGGACGTGCGTGAGCTCGCGGCGGAAGACGAAGAGGGTGAGGAGCCCGCCCACGAGCGAGGCCACCGAGATGCCCCACCGGCGCAGCCACTCGAGCCAGGGCCGCCAGCCCGCCGCGGTCTCCGGCGGGCCGGTTAGAGACGCGTCCGGTTCCGTCACTACCCCGGTGGCCCCAGTGCGTCGACGATCCGGCGCGCGACCTCGTTCTGGCGGAGCGCGGTGACGCAGGCCAGGATGTCCGTGGCCGCCGCCAGCGTGCGCAGGTGCGCGGCCACCAGATCGAGCGCGCTCGAGCGGGCGGCGCCCTCCAGCGCGCAAATCTCCCGCAGCACCCGGGCGATCGAGGGGTCGCGCTGCGCCACCTGGATCATGGCCTCGACGTGCTCCATCGCCCTACTTTACCCTGGCCCCGGGCGGCAGATCGCGGTCGAGGGTGAGCACGGCCAGCCGGCTCCCGGCGGAGCCGGCCAGGAGCATGCCCTGCGACGCCACGCCCATGAGCGTGGCCGGCTCCAGGTTGGCGACGATCACGATCTTCTTGCCGACGAGGTCGGCCGGCGCGTAGTGCTCGGCGATGCCGGCCACTATCGTCCGCTGCTCGTCGGCGCCGAGCGAGACGGTCAACTTCACGAGCTTGCGGGACTTCGGCACGGCCTCGGCGCCGATCACCTCCGCCACCCGGAGGTCGAGCCGCGCGAACTCGTCCATGGTGGCGGGCGCGTCGGACCCGGCTGCCGCCGCCGGGCTCCCGAGGGAGGCGACGCCGGCCGCTGGTCTGTCCTCCACGCGGGGAAAGAGCGGGGTCACCTTCTCCACTCGCGTGCCCGGCACCAGCCGCCCCCATTCGCAGTCGGCCAGGTGCGGGTCTCCGGTCTGGTCGAGGGCGCCCCGAATCCGACGGGCGGCCTCCGGCAGGAACGGCGCCAGGATGATGCCCAGGCACCGCAGCGCCTCGCCCAGCGTGTAGAGCACGGCGTCGAGCCGGCCGCGCTTGGCGGCGTCCTTGGCCAGCGTCCACGGCTGCTGGCCATCGACGTAGCGGTTCAGCAGGCCGATGAACTCCCAGATGGCGCCCAGCGCGCGGTGGAAGGCGAACTCCTCCATCGCCGCGTCGACCTCGCCCCGGGCCCGGGCCCACACGGTCCCGATCTCCTCCTCGGCGGCCGTGAGCGGCCCCGGCGCCGGGACCGTTGCCTTGGCGAAGTTCGCGATGAGCGTGGTGGCGCGGGAGGCGAGGTTGCCGAGATCGTTGGCGAGATCGGCGTTGAACCGCGCCACGAACGCCTCCTCTGAGAAGTTCGCGTCCAGCCCGAAGGCCATCTCGCGCATGATGAAGTAGCGGAAGGCGTCGTTGCCGTACTTCTCGGCCAGCGCCAGCGCTTCCACCACGTTGCCGATCGACTTCGACATCTTGCCGCCGCCCAGGCTCCAGTACCCGTGGACGTTCAGGTGCCGGTAGATGGGCAGCCCCGCGGCCTTGAGCATGCACGGCCAGTAGACGCCGTGGGGCTTGAGAATGTCCTTGCCGATCAGGTGCTGCGCGTGCGGCCAGAAGGTGCGATAGCGCTCGCCGCTGATCTCCCCCAGCGCGGAGACGTAGTTGATCAGGGCGTCGAACCACACGTAGGTCACGAAGCGATCGTCGAAGGGCAGCGGGATGCCCCAGCTGAGCCGGCTCTGGGGGCGGCTGATCGACAGATCTTGTAGCGGCTCGCGCAGGAAGCCCAGGATCTCGTTGCGGTACCGCTCCGGCCGGATCAGGTCGGGCCGGCTCTCGATCTCCCGGAGCAGCCACTCCTGATACTTCGACATCTTGAAGAAGTAGTTCTCCTCCTCGATGTAGATGAGGGGCGTCTGGTGGTCCGGGCACTTGCCGTCGACGATCTCTTTGTCGGTGTAGAAGCGCTCGCAGCCGAAGCAGTACTGACCGCCGTACTTGCCGAAGTAGATCTCGCCCGCGTCCCAGAGCTTCTGGAGGATCTGCTGGACGATCGCCTGGTGGCGCGGCTCGGTGGTCCGGATGAAGTCGTCGTAGGTGATACCGAGCCGGTCCCAGGTGGCCCGGAACACGGCCGCGATGCGGTCGGCATAGGCCTGGGGGGCCACGCCGGCCTTGGCCGCCGCCTGGGCGATCTTGTCCCCGTGCTCGTCGGTGCCCGTCAGGAACCAGACGCGGTCGCCGGCCAGGCGCCGGTACCGGGCCATCGCGTCGGCGATGATCGTCGTGTAGGCGTGGCCCAGGTGCGGCGTGGCATTGACGTAGTAGATCGGCGTGGTGAGGTAGAAGGTGCGGCCGGAAGCGCTCAAGACTGTTCGAGCTGGGCCTGGATGTGCGGGCGGCCCTCCCAGGTGAGTTGATCGAGCGACACCTCGGCCTCGGTGCCATCCGGGAAGCCGACGATCACCGTCTCCTTCAGCACGCGGAGCGACTTGATCTTGCCGCTCATGCATCCGCCGCCGCCGCAGGTGGCCTGGCAGGGCGTGTTCACCTTGGGCAGGCGCGCCCGCAGCTCCTGGTAGAGCGAGAACTCGTAGAGCAGGCAGCACTTGAGGCGGCCGCAATTCCCCAGCAGCCGGCTGTCAGTGAGCGGCATGTCCTGGGCCTTGGCCATCTTCACCGAGATCGGCTCGAACTTCCGCAGATACGACGAGCAGCAGAGCTGGCGGCCGCAGGGCCCGATGCCGTCCATGACTTTGGTCGTGTCGCGCGCGCCGATCTGCCGCATCTCGATGCGCGCCCGCAGCTCGCGGGCCAGGTCGCGGACGAGCTGGCGGAAGTCCACGCGCTCGTCGGCGTTGAAGGAGACGGTGATCCGACGGGCGCTGGGGTGGATCTCCACGTCCACCACCTTCATCTGCATGCCCGCCGCGCGCGCCAGGCGCTGGCAGGTGACGATGTGCTGCTTCTCCCGCTGGCGCCGGTCGCGCCACGCCGCCGCCTCCGCCTCGCTGGCCAGGCGCAGGACACGGTGGTAAAGCCGGCCGCGCTTGGCCTCGGCCAGCGTCCGCTGGGGCCGGCGCATCTCGCCCACCAGCTCACCCGTCCCCGTCTCCACGACCACCAGGTCACCGACGTGGAGGTCGAGCTCGTCGCCCACCAGCTTGTAGTCGTCGGCCTGGGCGACCTCGCGGAGCCTCACTCCGATCAGGTATTCGTCCATCGACCCCTCAGGCCGCCGGGAGCGCCAGCCGGCCCAACAGGACTTCCACCGTGAGGCGCGGGGTGACGTTCACGGCCAGGGCCTGGCGAGCCTCGCGGCAGAGCGCGATCGCCCGCAGCAGGTCGTCGGCGGCCCAGGCCACGGCCTCGCGCTCGATCTCCTGGGCGCCGGCCGCGGCGCCGAGCAGGCGGCGCGGCGCGCCAGACTTCGCCAGCAGCAGGTCTCGACAGAAGAGCCAGCAGGCGTCCACCAGCCGCTCGGCGCGGTCGCGATCACGCTCGAACGCCTGCGCTCGGCGGAAGAGAGCCTCGACGCCCTGGGCCCGGACCTCGGCCAGCATGTCGGCGGCCTCGGCGCGGTCGGCGGCGCTGCGGCCGTCTTGGCGCGGCTGGAAGCGCACGATCTGGCAGCGGGAGAGCACCGTGGCCGGCACCGCGCCCGCGCGCGGCAGGATCAGGATCAGCACCGTGCGCGCGGGCGGCTCCTCCAGCGTCTTGAGGAAGGCCTGGGGCGCTTCGCCCGTCATCCGCTCGGCGTCGTCGAGGACGAAGACCTTCCGCTCCGCCACCGCCGGCTTGAGCGCGGCCTGGCGCTCCAGCTCGCGGATGAGCCCGATCCGGATCGCCCGGGCGCCTTTGGGGTTCGTCTCGGGCGGCGTGGGGACGAGCACGTGAAGATCGGGGTGCTGGCGGGCGGCGACGAGCGCGCAAGAGCGGCACCGGCCGCAGCCGCCCTGCGGGCAGAGCAGCGCCTGCGCGAGGGCGAGCGCGGTCGTCGTCCGGCCGCTCCCCGGCGGGCCCACGAAGGCGTAGGCGTGAGCGAGGCGCCCGCTGGCCAGCGCGCGCCGCAGCAGCTCCACCGCGCGGGGCTGGCCCTCGATCGCCTCAAAGGCCACGGAGGAGCTCCCCCACGAT
>DASYUQ010000156.1 GCA_036001065.1 Candidatus Methylomirabilota bacterium | reverse complement strand
GTCGTGGACGCGGGCAAGCGTCTGGGGGGCGCCTGTCTCTACGAAGGCTGCATCCCGTCGAAGGCGCTGCTCCACGTCGCCGCCGTCCTCTCGGAGGCCGAGCGCGCCAGGGAGTTCGGCGTCGACTTCGGCGAGCCCCGGATCTCACTGGACGCGCTGAGCAAGTGGAAGAACGAGCACGTCGTCGGCAAGCTGGCCCGGGGCCTGGCCGGGGTCGCCCGCAGCAAGGCCGTCGAGGTGGTCGGCGGCCACGCCGTCTTCGAGGACTCGCGCGGGGTCCGGGTCGAAGGCGACGAGCCCCAGAAGATCCGCTTCAAGCACGCCATCATCGCCACCGGCTCGCTGCCCGCCGCGCTGCCGGGGGTGGGCATTCAGAGCGAGCGCGTCATGGACTCGACCGCCGCGCTAGAGCTGCCCGACGTGCCCGAGCGGCTGCTGGTCATCGGCGGCGGCTACATCGGTCTCGAGCTGGGCCAGGTCTACGCGGCCCTCGGGAGCCGGGTGACGCTCGTGGAGATGACGGACGGCCTGCTGCCGGGGGTGGACCGCGACCTCGTCCAGCCGCTGGCTCGCCGCTGCGAGAAGCTCTTGGCCGCGATCCACCTGGGCACGAAGGTGACGGCGCTCGGCGAGACGGGGGCCGGCATCGAGGCGCGGCTGGGCGAGACCACGGCGACCTTCGATCGGGTCCTCGTCGCCGTCGGCCGGCGCCCGCAGACCGACGCGCTCGGCCTCGACACCACGCGCGTCCGCCCCGACGAGCGCGGCGTGATCGCGGTCGACGACCGGTGCCGGACGGCCGATCCGCGCATCTACGCGGTGGGCGACGTCACCGGCGAGCCGATGCTGGCCCATCGGGCGATGCGGCAGGGCAAGGTCGCGGCGGAAGTGATCGCCGGGAGAGCCGCGGCGTTCGACAACGTCGTCGTGCCCGCCGTCGTCTTCACCGATCCCGAGGTCGCCTGGTGCGGGCTCAGCGAGGCGGAGGCCCAGCGCACCGGCCGGGCGGTGAAGATCGCGAAGTTCCAGTGGGCGGCGTCGGGTCGCGCCGCGACCCTCGGCCGCGCCGACGGCCTCACCAAGCTGGTCGTGGACGGCGAGTCCGGGCGCGTGCTCGGCGTGGGCATCGTCGGCCCGGGCGCGGGCGAGCTGATCGCCGAGGGCGCCCTGGCCGTGGAGGGGGCGCTGACGGCGGAGGATCTGGCGGCGACCATCCACACGCACCCGACGCTCTCCGAGAGCCTGATGGAGGCCGCGGAGAGCCTGCTCCGCTCTTAATCGGAGGGGGCCTCGGCGGCCCCCTCCGAGGTCCATAGTCAGAGGGGGCCGCGCGGCCCCCTCTGAAACACCCCAGAGGATCGCGCGGGCGAAGCCCGCGCGCGACCGGTGGTTACTCCGACCTCGTCTGGCTCGTTACTTGGATCGGCACCGGCAGGGCACCCGTCGGGGCATCGCCGGAACTGGTTGGAGGCGCACTGAGAGCGGTCACCCGCGCCAGATCCACCAGACGACGAGCGCGGCCATCACGAGCGCCAGGGCGAAATGCGCCACGGCGCCGAGCAGGAGTCCGACGGCGGCGCCGACGCCGCTCTTGAGGCTCCCCTCGATCTCCCCGCTGCGCAGCAGCTCACCGGCGACGGCGCCCACGATGGGACCCAGCAGGAGGCCCAGCGGGCCGAAGAAGAGGCCGATCACCATGCCGACCAGCGCGCCGACGACCGCCCAGGCGCTGCCTCCGTACTTCCTGGCCCCCAGGGCGCCGGCGACGTGGGACGCCAGATACCCTGCCGTCGCCAGCCCGGCCAGCAGCGCGAGCCGGCCGACGCCGATCGTGGCGAAGTCGGTCGCGAACGCGTAGATGAGGGCGCCGAGGAGGATGAGCGGCGTGCCGGGGACAAGTGGCAGCAGCGAGCCCAGGAGGCCGAGCAGCAGCAGCGCGCCGACCACGACGTACACGGCGGGCATGGGGGCCATTCTATCGGCCTCTGCCCGCGATTCGGTGTAGGCTTTGGGGGCGCCATGAGGATCTCGCCCACCGAGTTGGCGTCTTTGATGCGCTCCGACACGCCCCACGCCGTCCTCGATCTCCGCGAGCGCGGCGCCTACGAGAGGGGTCATATCTTCCGCGCTACCTCGCTGCCGCGGCGGCTCCTCGAGTTCCGTCTGGCGCGGCTGGTGACGGCCTGGCCGACGACGCCCGTCGTCATCTACGACGACGACGGCGGGCGTCTGGCCGAGCTGGCGCGGCCGGCGCTCGCCGACATGGGCTACGCCGACGTGCGGGTATTGAGTGGCGGCCTCGACGGGTGGCGGGCCGCCGGCCGCCCGATCGTGGAAGGCGTCAACGTCCCCAGCAAGGTCTTCGGCGAGCGCGTGCTGCACGAGATGAAGACGCCTCAGATGTCGCCGCAGGAGCTGCAGGCCAGGAGGCAGCAGGGCGCCGACCTGGTGATCGTGGACGCGCGGACCCCGGAAGAGTACGCGCGGGGCTGCGTGCCCGGCGCCGTCAGCGTGCCGGGCGGCGAGCTGGTGTTGCGGATCGGCGAGCTGGTGCAGCGGCCCGACAGCACGATCGTCGTCCACTGCGGCGGCCGCACGCGCTCCTTCATCGGGGCCGAATCGCTGCGGCGGATGGGGCTGCCCAACCCCGTGGTGGCGCTCGAGAACGGCACGATGGGCTGGGAGCTGGCGGGGCTCCGGCTCGAGCGCGGCGCCAGCCGCTGGGCGCCGCCGGCCTCCGCGCGCAGCCGGGCCGGGGCGACGCTGGCCGCCAAGCGTATCGCGGCGGCGGACGAGATCCGTTTCGTCTCGCCGGACGACCTCGGGCGTCTCCGGGAGCGGCACCCGCAGGAGAACGTCTTCATCCTCGACGTGCGCACGTCGGAAGAGTACGCGGCGGGTCACGTCGCCGGCGCCGTCTGGGCGCCGGGCGGCCAGGCCGTGCAGGCCACCGACGACTACGTCGCCGTACGCGCGGGGTCGATCATCCTCGTGTGCGACGGCCTGGTGCGCTCCGTGCTGACGGCTTCCTGGCTCAAGCGCATGGGCTTCCCCGCCATCGCGGTGCTGGCCGGCGGCCTGCCCGCCTGGGAGCAGGCCGGCGGGGCGATCGAGCGCGGGCACCCCCAAGTCGTCCCCTTCGGATACGAAGCGGCGGGCGCGACCGTGGCCACCGTGGCGCCGGGCGCGCTGGGCGACGCCACCATCCTGAGCGTGGATCAGAGCGACGCCTACCAGCGCGCGCACGTGCCCGGCGCCGGATGGCTCTGCCGGAGCCGGCTCGAGCTACGCATCGGCGACCTCGTACCCGACAATTCGGGACCGCTGATCGTCACCTGCGCCGACGGGCTTCATTCGACCCTGGCCGCGGTCACCCTGAGCCGGCTCGGGTACACGCGGGTGAGCGTGCTCGACGGCGGCACGCGCGCCTGGATCGCCGCGGGTCTTCCCGCCGAGAGCGGGCCGACGCGGATGCTGGACGAGCCGGACGACGTGGTGCTGAAGCCGTACGATAAGGGGCGGCAGGCGATGGAGGCCTATCTCAGGTGGGAAGAGGCGCTCGACCCCGAGGGGCGCAGCCCCTACACGCTGACGCGATGACGGCCGCCCTGGAGTCCCTCGTCAGCACCGACTGGCTGGCCGCGCACCTCGGCGATCCAGACCTCCGCGTGGTCGATGCCACCTGGTACCTGCCGCACCTCAAGCGCGACGCGCGGGCGGAGTTTGTCCAGGCCCACGTCCCCGGGGCCGTCTTCTTCGACATCGACGCGATCGCCGACAGGAAGACCACGCTACCCCACATGCTGCCCAGCACCGAGGAGTTCGCGCGGGCGATGGGGGCCCTGGGCATCGGCGACGACGATCGCGTGGTCGTCTATGGAGGCCGGACCTTCATCGCCTCGGCGCGCGGGTGGTGGACGTTTCGCGTCTTCGGTCACGACAACGTCGCCGTCCTCGACGGCGGCCTGCCCAAGTGGCGCGCCGAGGGCCGCCCCCTCGAATCGGGGATGCCGGCCCCGGCGCCCCGCCGCTTCACCGCGCGCTTCCGCCCCGAGCTGGTCCGCGACCTCGACCGGATGCGCGCCAACCTCGGGGGCCGCCGCGAGCAGGTGCTCGACGCCCGCTCCCCTGGCCGCTTCGTCGGCGCCGAGCCCGAGCCGCGCCCGGGGGTGCGGGGCGGCCACATGCCGGGCAGCCTGAACCTGCCCTACGAGCGGCTCTGCCGGGGGGACGGCACGCTGCTCGACGCGGCGGCGCTGCGCGGCGCCTTCGAGAAGGCGGGGCTCGATCTCGCCAGGCCGGTGGTCACCACCTGCGGCTCGGGCGTGAGCGCGGCCGTGCTGGCGCTGGGACTTCATGTGCTGGACCGCCGGGACGTTCCCGTGTACGACGGCTCCTGGACCGAGTGGGGCGGGCGCGGCGACACGCCCGTCGAGACGTGAGGAGAGAGCGATGGCCTACCTGCTGGCGAGCTTCATCGCCGACGTGGACCGGATCACCGGGCGCGAGACCTCGTCGGAGAAGATCGTCGCTCAGGTCGCGCCGCTGCTGGGCCGGCTGATCGAGAATCCCGACGCCGTCCCGCCCGAGTTCCGCCGACGCCAGACCGACGGCCGGCGCGGGCGCTACATGCTCCATCGCGCGCCGAACTTCAATGTGACCTCGGTCGTGTGGGGGCCGGGCGACACCGCCGGCGCCCATAACCACGAGACGTGGGGCGTCATCGGCGTCGTCGAGAACGAGATCCAGGAGACGCGCTACCGCCTGGCGCCGGGCCGCGAGCGGGCGACGCCGGAAGTGAAAGCGGTGCTCCGCCACCGGCCCGGCGCGGTCTCGTGCCTGCTGCCGCCGGACGACGAGATCCACGCCATGCACAACCCGACCGACCGCGACACGGTGGAGATCCACGTCTACGGGAAAGATCTGGCGGGCCTGAAGCGCCGCACGTGGGCCACCGACGGGACGGAAAAGCCCCTCGTCAGCCCGAAGTACCTGAACTGCTAGTGCCGTTCCAACTATTCGCGCCTAGGAAGGCACCGTGTACGTCGTTCGTGGACAGATTTAGTATCAACAAGTTGGAACGGCACTAGTCGAGGGCCGCTGCGGCAAGAGACCGAGCAGGGCCGGCAACGCATCGAGGCGGAGGGTCGCCTCTCGAAAGTCCTCGTCCCTGGTGGCCGGGCAGGGGACCGCGACACAGGCCATGCCGGCGGCGCGGGCTGCCAGCACCCCGTTGCGAGAGTCCTCCACGACGAGACAGCGCCCGGTCGGCACCGCCAGCCGGCGCGCGGCCTCCAGGAAGATGTCAGGGGCCGGCTTGCCCGAGGCGACCTCGACGCCGGAGACGATCGTCTCGAACAGCGAGAAGACTCCCAGTGCGGCAAGATTGGCGGCGATCACCGCCGGCACCGCCGAGGATGCCAAGGCCAACCGGTACCCACGACGGCGCGCCGCCTCGAGGACTTCGGGGACGCCGGGCATGGGCACGCACCGCCGGCGAATCAACCCCAGGGTCAGAGTGGTCAGCTCGTCCTCCAGCTCGGCGTCGCCTGGTAAGCTCGTATGGCTCTGACGCAAGTGGGCGTAAAGGTCCAGATTCCGACACCCCCGGAACCTCCGGTCGTCGGCCTCGGTATAGGCGATCCCGTAGCGTTCCAGGAGGCGCAGCACCGCTTCGAAGTTCGTCGGCTCCGAGTCCACCAGGACGCCGTCCATGTCGAAAATGACGGCAGCGACGTCGGTCAGCGGAGCAGCGCTGCTCATGAGTCGACGATCTCGGCCGGCGAGCTGGTCGTCCTAGTGTTCCGTCTGGGACGTCATGTTAACGATCGCCGCGCTCGCGCCGCTGCCGGCGGGGCCGACGCGGCACGCGCGGCAGGGATCGCGGGACCACGCGGCACGCGTCCGCTTGCCCCGTTGCGGCTGGGCTCCACCTGGGGACGCGGGGTCCGTTGCCAGCGGGCGGGAACGGGTCCCGTCGAACCCTGCCGCACGCGCCCCTCGGCCCCGGCGCCGCGTGCGGGCAGGCTCTTAACATGACTTCGAGGACGGGGCACTAGACGCCCAGAGCTTCGGGGCCCGCCGGCTGCCTCAGCGCGCCATCAGGGAGCAGTGAGGGCCAGGAACGCGGCTCCCGCGATGAAGCCGTGTCCCGCTTTCGTTGGGTGGATGCCATCCCAGAACAGGTACCGGTTCGGCGTCTTGCAGATGGCGCCCCCGATGACGCCGAACGTGAGGCAGGAGTCCTCCGCGCTCGCCAAGCCAGCGGCCTCAGGCGCAGCCATGAGGTCCTCGAATAGCTCGTTGATATCGAGGCGAACGAGCTTGATCTGTGGGAGCCCCTGCAGCGCGCTCAATACCCCATCCAGCGCGTCATTGTAGGCGGTCGTGAGCTGCGTCGCCGCGAACTGGGCGGCGGGACCGAGGGCGCGAACTACGGGCGTGATCGCGAGATTCGGCAGGCTCGGGATCAGAAAGGTCCTGGCGCCGGATACCCAGAGCGCCTGTATGTTGCCCGCCACGGCGATGATCGCCGCCTGAATGATGCCGAAGCTCGTGGCACCCGAGGGATCGCTGGCGAGAGCGTTCAAGGCATCGTCGAGGTCGTTGGCGCCGATCCAGACCACGTACAGGTCGTCGGACGACGCGTGCCCCCCGAAGTCCGACAGGAACAGCCCCACCTGAGTGCTCAGATCGAAGTCCGCGAACACGGGTGCGCCAGGGCGCGCCCTGGCCCGACCTACCGCGTAGTTGGTGAAGACGCCAGGGGCGCGAAGCGCCGGCTTGCCGCTGGTCGACAGGTGCAGGGCATCGGCGAGCTGCTCGGCCCAGGTCGCGCCATTGCTGAAATGATGACCACCGATGGCGTACGAGTCGTCCGGAATCGGAACGAACGGTTGCTGAGAGATCGTCCCGAAATGGACGAAGTGATTCCCGGCATCCGATAGGCTGTCGCCGAAGATGACGACCCTGGTGAAGTTCCCCGCGAAGGCGGAAGGCGCCAGCGGCAAGGACAGCAGGGCGATGAGAACCAGCACTCGGCTCCAGGATCGAACCGGCGTGCGCGTGGTGGCGTTCATGCTCAGCCTCCGTTCTCAGGAAAGGAAGGCGATCCGGAGCATAGGCGAGGCGCGAGGAACGGTCAAGCATAGCGATCGGCTCCCGGGCTCTTTGATGTCCCGCTTCCTGTCTGGACAAATACGGTCTCTCCGTATGCGACGACGCCTGCAATAACTGGCGCTTACATAGCCACACGATCTCGAATCAGGCGTTTCTCCGCATCTCATCCCCATCATTTGATGCGGCCAGGGTGGGAACGGTCGGAGGCCGGTCATGACGACGCAATTTCACATCACGAGGGAAGTACTGTAAAAATGGAGAAAGCACCGATCATGGATGCGGAGGACCTTCGCCGTCGCAGGGCACGAGCCTGATGGCGAGGCTGCGGGCCGCGTGAAGGCCTTCAGCGTCGCCACCAAGCTTTCCCTCATGATCGCCCTCCTGGTCATCGTGTCCCTGGGCACGATGAGCGCCTTTGCCGTCTGGGCCAGCCGCCAGAGTCTTCGCGAACAGGTCCAGTCCGCCAACTTGACCGCGGCGACGCTCGCGGCCAGGGCGGTCGAGCAATACATCGCCGACGCATCTGCCGTGATACGCGAGGCGCCTGGTCGCCCCAAGCTTCGTCAGGAGATCCGGACCGGAAACTGGCCCGAGGCCGCCAAGGTTCTCGAGAACTTCGTTCGGAACTTCCGCCAGTTCGACTACGTGTTCGTCCAGGATCGTGCAGGCGTGATCCGGGTCAGGGTCCCCCATGCCGAGACCGTGGGTCAGGATTTCTCGTTCCGCGACTTCTTCCGGGAAGCGACCCGAACGCGTGATCTTTACGTCTCCGGCGTTTATATGTCGAAGGCGGCCCCGCGGCCCGTGGTCTCGATCGCGATGCCGGTGTTGGATGACGCCGGCAGCATCGGAGGCGTCCTGGTCGGCGCGCTGTCGCTCAAGACACTCGGCCAGTTCGTGTCGACGATCGGGCTCGAGCATGGCAGCGCCGTCTACGTGGTCGACAGCCACGGGCTCCTGATCGCGCACTCGGGAGGGGTGGAGGTCGGTCCTCGCTCGGATGTGAAGGCGCAGCCGCCAGTCCAGGCCGCCTTGGCCGGAAAGCGGGGCACGATAGAGTTCCGGGAGCCGGGAGGCGACGAGCGTTTCCTGGCGGCCCATGTGCCCATCACCCGGCTGGGATGGGGCGTCGTCGCCGCGCAGCCCGTGTCGGTCGCCTATGCCGCGGCCGGTCAGCTCGGTCGGCGGTTGCTCTGGCTCACCCTGGGCTTCACGGGGGTCGCGGTCGCGCTGGGCTGGGGCCTGGCCCGCACGCTCACCGGCCCCTTGGTCCGATTCGCTGGGGCGACCAAAAGGTTGGGGGCCGGGGACTTCTCGGTTCGGGTGACTCCGGAGAGCCAGGACGAGGTCGCGGCCCTGGCCCTGTCGTTCAACGCCATGGCCGAGCAGCTCCAGCGCCGGGTGGCCGAAGCCGAGGCGTCCGCGCACGCGCTACGCGAAAGTGAAGAACGCGTCCGCCTCATCATCGAGACCTCGCTCGAGGGCGTCATCACGATGGACGTTCGGGGAGTCATCACGGGCTGGAACACCCAGGCCGAGAAGATGTTCGGCTGGTCCCGCGAGGAAGCGCTGGGGCGGAGCCTGGCGGCCACGATCATTCCCGAGCGGGATCGCGGGGCTCACGCGCGCGGCTTGAAGCACTTTCTGACCACCGGAGAGGGCCCGGTCCTGAACAAGCGGATCGAGGTCATGGCGCTCCATCGCGACGGGGGCGAGTTTCCCGTCGAGCTGGCGATCTGCGTCATCCGATCGGGCGACACGGTGACCTTCAGCGGCTTCGTCCGTGATCTGACCGCGCGCAAACGGGCCGAACGCGAGATCGAGCAGAAGACCAGGGAAGTGACAGCGCTCAACGAACGGCTGGAGCGGCGGGTGGCCGAACGCACCCAGCAGCTGGAGGCGGCCAACAAAGAGCTGGAGGCCTTCACCTATACCGTGTCTCACGACCTGAAGGCCCCCTTGCGCGGCATGGAGGGCTTTGCCCGGGCGCTCCAGGAGGACTACACCGACCGGCTCGACGAGACGGGCAGCCGCTACCTCACCATGATCCAGGGCGGTGCCCGCCGCATGGGGCAGCTGATCGACGACCTCTTGCGCTACTCGCGTCTGGAGCGGCGCGAGATGAGACAGGAACACACGCAGCTCCGGCCCCTCGTGGAAAGCCTGTGCGACGAGGTCGCCGAGGACATCAGGGCGCGGGGCCTCACCGTCCGCCTCGACCTGGCGGTGGAGGCCGTCGAGGCCGAGCGGGAAGGGCTTCGGGAAGCGCTGGCCAACCTCATCGGGAACGCCGTCAAATTCAGCCGCGCGGACGGGGGCACGATCACCATCGGTTCGCAGCAAAATGGCGGTGACGTCGTCCTCCGGGTGGCTGACACCGGGATCGGCTTCGACATGAGGTATCACGACCGGATCTTCGGCATCTTCGAGCGCTTGCACCGGCAGGAAGACTTTCCCGGAACCGGGGTCGGGCTGGCGATCGTCCGGAAGGTCGCCGAGCGGCACGGCGGGCGGGCCTGGGCGGTGTCCGAGCCCGGGAAGGGAAGCACGTTTTATCTGGCGCTCCCCGGGAGCGCGGGAGACAGTGGATGAACGAACCCCTACCGATCCTGCTCGTGGAGGACAACCCCGCCGACGTCGAGCTGACGCTCCGGGCGTTCAAGCGCCGGAAGCTCGCCAACGCCATCACCGTGGCTCGCGACGGAGAAGAAGCACTCGACTACATGCACCGGCGCGGCCACTTCGTCAACGAGGCCCCGCTGCCCGGGCTGATTCTCCTCGACCTCCGTCTCCCCAAGGTCGACGGCCTCGACGTGCTGCGCGAGATCAAGAGCCACCCGGTCTACCGCAACATTCCCGTGGTGGTGCTGACGACGTCCGCGGAGGATCGGGACATCAAGACGAGTTACGAGCTCGGGGCGGCGAGCTACATCGTCAAGCCGGTGGAGTTCGAGAAGTTCTTGGAAGTGGTCGAACGCATCGACCTCTACTGGATCCTGACCAACGTCCCCTATCCCCCGCCCGAGCGTCGGGGGTGAATGGTGGAGCCCATCCGCGTCCTCTACGTGGAAGACGATCCCAGCGACCGGGCGCTGACGCGGCGTTACCTGGAGCGCCACGCCCCTCACCTCAAGCTGACCGAGGTGGACACCGTGGCCGGCGCGCTCGACCGGCTGACCGTCGGCGATGTGGACCTGGTGCTCTCGGATTTTCGCCTCACGGACGGCACCGGGCTGGACGTCCTGGAGACGATCAAGGAGCGCGAGTTCAAGGTACCGGTCGTCCTGGTCACCGGCTCGGGGGACGCTGACTCCGCGGTCCGTCTGCTCAAGGCCGGCGCCGCCGACTATGTGGTGAAGCGTCCGGGGTATCTGGAGACGCTGCCGCCGATCCTGGAGGGCGCCTTCCGGTGGTTTCAGTCGGCCAGCGAGGTGAGGCAGCGACCCATCCGCGTGCTGTACGCCGAGCACGACCCTGGCGACGTGGAGCTCACGCGGCGCGCCTTCCGCGAGTACGGGGACCATCTCCATCTCGACGTGGTGCTGGACGGGCGCGAGGTCCTGCAGCGCCTCCGGTCCCTCCCCTACGACCTCTTGCTCCTCGATTACCGGATGCCGGACGTCACCGGCATCGAGGTGCTCAAGGCCCTCCGGAGCGAACGGATCCGGATCCCCGTGGTGATGGTGACGGGGCAGGGGGACGAGGAGACGGCGGTCGAGGCCTTCAAGCTCGGCGCGTCCGACTACATCATCAAGGGGGAGGGCTATTTCACGAAGCTTCCCTCGACCCTGGAGAACGTGCTGGCCCATCGGCGCCTGGCCGACGAGAAGGACGCTCTCCTGGTCCTCAACGGCCTGGCTCGCTCCATCGCGACCCTCCAGGATCTCGGCGAGGTGGTCCAGCTCGTGGCCCGGGCCGCCACGGAGCTTCTCAGGGCCGAGCTCGCCGTCCTCTGGCTCGCCGATGGAGTCGAGCTGCACCCGGCCGGTTGGGCGGGGGTCCCGGAATCGGCGGTGCGCGGGTTGCGCCTTCGGGTCGACCATCGGTTCCTGGATCGGGCGGTGGCGCGGCGGCACGTGGAGTTCTCGGCGTTGGTGGGAACCGCCGGGGCGCCCTCGGGGTCGTGGCTGGAGCGGGTCCGCGGGACCGTGGCGATCTCGCTGGTGGCCGGGGGCCGGCTGGTGGGCGTGCTGGCGGTCGCGACCGAGCGGCCACGCGAGTTCGGGGGGATGGAGGAGCGTCTCCTGACGATCCTGGCCGACCACGCAGCCATCGCCGTGGAGAACGCGCAGCTCTACCAGCAGCTCAAGGATCGGCTCGAAGAGCTTCAACAAACCCAGGCCCGCCTCCTTCAGACCGAGAAGATCGCCGCCATGGGACAGCTTCTGGCCGGCGTGGCCCACGAGCTGAACAATCCGCTGTCGGTCCTGATCGGGCACGCGACCCTCCTGTGCCATACGGTTGCCGAGGGGCCGCTGGCCCAACGAGCTCAGAAGATCGCCGGCGCGGCGGAGCGCTGCGCGCGCATCGTGAAGAACTTCCTGGCGCTGGCGCGCCAGCGCCCACCCGAGCGCCAAGACACCGATCTGAACAAGATCGTCCGAGAAGTCGTGGAGCTCCTGGCGTATCCGCTCAGGGTGGATAACATAGACGTCGCCCTGGAGCTGGCGCCGGCCCTACCCGTACTCTGGGCTGATGAGCATCAGCTCCGCCAGGTCGTCGTCAATCTCGTCACCAACGCCCATCACGCGTTGCGGGAGGCGGCGGGACCGCGACGAATCAGTCTGACGACCCGGCTCGAGGCGGCGCAGGCCCGCGTCCACCTGGAGGTGGGGGATACGGGCCCCGGCATTCCCGCCAAGATCCAGGAGCGGATCTTCGAGCCGTTCTTCACGACGAAGCCGCCGGGGCAGGGGACCGGCCTGGGACTCTCGCTCTGTCGCGGCATCGTCGAGAGCCACGGCGGCTCCCTGGACCTCGAGAGTGAGCCTGGCCGAGGCGCCGTCTTCCGGATCGCGCTCCCGGTGACGACGCCCGCCATCGCGGGCCCGCAGGCGCCTGACCACGAGGCCGGCTCGTCGGTCCAGGGAAAGTCGATCCTGGTGGTGGAGGACGAGACCGACGTGGCCGAGGTGTTGAAGGACCTGCTGATCGCTGATGGACATCAGGTCGAGACGGCGGCCAACGGCTTCGTCGCGCTCGACATGATCTTGACGCGCCCCTATGACTTGATCGTGAGCGACGTTCGGATGCCGGATCTCGACGGCCCCGGGCTCTATCGCGAGCTGGAGCGCCGGCGGCCGGAGCTCTGTCGTCGACTGATCTTCGCGACCGGTGACCAGCTGAGCCCGGCGACCCGGGAGTTTCTGGAGCGGGAGGCAGTCCGCACGGTGAGCAAGCCCTATGAGCTGGAGCAGCTCCGCCGGGTGATCCAGCAGAGCGCTTGAATAATTCAATATAATTATATAGCCTTGTAGCGATGCCGTGGGCTTGGGGCCCGCTCCCCCTATTCAAGGCCGAATTCTTCAAGGCCCTGGCCCACCCTCTCCGCATTCGCATCCTGGAAACTCTCGTCGCGCGGCACCGCAGCGTCCAGGAGCTTCAAGAGGCCTTGGGGGCCGATCAGCCCACCGTGTCCCAGCAGCTCGCCGTGTTGCGTGCCAAGAACATCGTGACGGCCAGCAAAGAGGGTACGACCGTCCGCTACGCGCTGCGGGATCCCGCCGTACGGGAGCTCCTGGAGGTGGCGCGTCGGATCTTCAACAACCAGCTGATCGGCTCCCAGTCCATGCTGCGCGAACTGCGGCGCGAGAGGCGTCCGCGCTGACGTGCTGCTCTTTGCCAAGATCCTGAAAGTCGGCCTCGTCACCGAGCCACTCGGTCCCGGAGACGGCGCCGTAGTCCATCTGGCCCGGGCCGTCGAGGCCAAGGCCCGGAAGCTCCTCGGCCGAGCAGTGGCCATCCGCGAGGTAGACGCGGGCTCCTGTAACGGCTGCGAAGTGGAGATTACCGGTCTCATGAGCCCGGTCTACGACAGCGAGCGGTTCGGTATTCATTTCGTGGCCTCCCCGCGGCATGCGGATCTCCTGCTCGTCACGGGGCCGGTGACCCGCAACATGGAGATCCCGCTGTTGAAGACCTATGAGGCTACGCCGTATCCCAAGGTCGTCGTCGCCGTCGGCGACTGCGCGCAAACGTGTGGCGTCTTTCGTGGTAGCTACGCCGTGCTGGGAAGCGTCGATGCCGTCATCCCCGTCGACGTCTTCGTCGCGGGGTGCCCGCCCGAGCCGTCGGACATCCTTCGCGGCATCCTGACCGCGCTGGACCGCTGGCCGGACCGGAAGAGGCGCCGCGCGTGACGATCGCCTCCTGGCTGCTGTACGCCACTGTCGGCGCGTACACTCTGGGGGCGCTGGCGGCGCTGGGCCTCCGGGGGGCCACCGGGCGTGTGCTGGGAGCCGTGGGCGCGGTCACCGGCTCGGTGGCGACGTTGGCGCTGGGTGCCTGGTGTCTGGGGACCGACACCCGGCTGGCCGTCACCGCGCCCATCCTGCCGCTGACCGGACTCGCGCTCCGGGTGGACGCCGTGAGCGCGTTCTTCCTGGTCGTCGTGGGCGTGGCCGCTGCGGCGGCGAGCGTGTATGGCGTCGCGTACTCCGCCCACTACGAGGGGCGTTATTCGCTTCGTCTCCTCGGAGTGATGTTCAATGTCCTGCTGCTGTCGCTCGCCATCCAGGTTGTGGCCGACAACGCGCTGACGTTCCTCATGACCTGGGAGGTGATGTCACTCTCCGCCTACTTCCTGGTGCTGACGGAACACGACCAGCGCGAGACGGTGCGAGCCGCCAACTGGTATCTGGTCATCACGCACGCCGGCTTCGCCGCGCTCGTCGCGGCGTTCTTGCTGCTCGCCGCCGGCGACCCGACGATGTCGTTTACGACCATGCGTTCGGCCGTCCTCGCGCCGGGAACCCGCGACGCGGTGTTCGTGCTGGCGCTCATCGGGTTCGGCGCCAAGGCGGGCATCGTCCCGCTGCACGTCTGGCTACCGATGGCGCATCCGGTGGCCCCCAGCCACGTCTCGGCGCTGATGTCCGGAGTGGTCATCAAGATGGGCGTGTACGGACTGCTGCGCGTCAGCTTGGACCTGCTGGGCGGGGGGCCGGCGTGGTGGGGCGGTCTGGTGCTGGGGGTGGGCGCGGGGTCGGCCCTGCTCGGCGTGCTCTACGCGCTGATGGAGCACGACCTCAAGCGTCTGCTCGCCTATCACTCCATCGAGAACATCGGCATCATCTTCATGGGGCTGGGGGCGGGCCTCATGTTCCAGAGCTACGGCCTGCCCGCGCTGGCGACCCTGGGCTTCGTGGCGGGGCTCTACCACACGCTCAACCACGCCTGTTTCAAGGGCCTCCTCTTCCTCGGTGCAGGGTCGGTGCTCTACGCCACCCACACGCGGAACATGGAAGAACTCGGTGGGTTGATCAAGCGTATGCCGCGCACGGCGGTCTGCTTCCTCGTCGGCGCGGCGGCGATTTCCGCGCTGCCCCCGCTCAACGGCTTCGCCTCCGAGTGGCTGCTCTTCCAGGCGCTCGTGGGCGGCTCCACCATCCCGCGGGCCGAGGTCGCCGTCGTTATGCCCGTCGCGGTGGCCATGCTGGCGCTGACGAGTGGCCTCGCCGTGGCCTGCTTCGTGAAGGCCTTTGGCATCACGTTCCTCGCGCTTCCGCGCTCCGCGGAGGCGGCGCGGGCCCGGGAGGCGCCCCTCGCCATGCAGATCGGGATGGGAGGCCTCGTCCTGGCGTGCGTGGCGCTCGGGCTGGCGCCGTTCTTCGTGGTGCCGGTGCTGGGGAGCACCCTGGGTGGCGTCGGCGGTCTCCCGTTCGCCCCGGTCGCGTTCAGCCTGGGCACCTCGTTCCGCGTGGCCGGTGCCGTCGGCCAGATGTCGCCGCTGCTGGTAGCCCTGGGGTTGGTGCTTCTCGTCGGTCTGACCCTGGCAAGCCTCCGGGGCTTCGCGGACAGGCGTCTGCGGGTGGGTGAGACTTGGGGCTGCGGCCGCATCGGTCAAACCGCGCGCATGGAGTACACGGCCACGGCCTTCGCCGAGCCGCTCCGGCGCGTCTTCGCCGAACTGTACCGGCCGACACAGCATCTCTCCATCGACTTCCACCCGGCGTCCCGGTACTTCGTGGAGTCCATCGAGTACCGGAGCGAGATCCATCCCTGGTTCGAGCAGGCCCTGTACGCGCCGATCCTCGTGCTGCTGCGCGCGGCCGCTCGCCGGGTGCGCCGGGTCCAGGCAGGCTCGCTGCACCTGTACCTCACCTACATGACGATCGCCCTCGTGGTGCTGCTCGTCGTGGCGCGCTGGCCGCGATGATGGTGTACCTGCTCGAGGCCGGTCAGGTTCTGCTCGCGTTGGGCTTGGCCCCTGGCTTGGTAGGCCTCATCCGCTGGATGAAGGCCCGCCTCCAGAACCGGCGGGGGGCCCCCGTCTGGCAGCCTTACCGCGATCTCCGAAAGCTCTTCCACAAGGAGGTTGTGCTCTCGGAGAACGCGTCCTGGATCTTCCGCGCCGCGCCGTTCGTCGTGTTCGCGAGCACGGTGGCGGTGAGCTTTCTCGTGCCGCTGCTGGCCGTTCCCCTGCCTCTCGATGGGGTCGGTGACCTTCTGGTCGTCGTGTACCTGCTCCTCCTCGGCGCGTTTTTTCTGGGCCTGGCCGGGCTCGACCCGGGCTCGGCCTTCGGCGGCATGGGCTCGAGCCGCGAGATGACCGTGGCCGCACTGGCGGAACCGACGCTGGCGTTGGCCATCTTCGCGCTGGCGCTGGGCGCCGGATCGACCAACCTGGGTCAGATCGTCGGCCGGACCATGGCCGATCCACTGGCGGCGGTGAGTCCCGGCCATCTGCTGGCGTTCGCGGCCCTGTTCATCGTGATGCTGGCCGAGACGGGGCGGCTGCCGGTCGACAACCCGGCCACGCACTTGGAATTGACCATGATCCACGAGGCCATGGTGCTCGAGTACTCGGGCCGCTACCTCGCCCTGATCGAGTGGGCGGCCGCCCTCAAGCTGCTGATCTTCTTCACGCTGCTCGGTAACCTCTTCATCCCCTGGGGCGTGGCGACGACTCCGAACCCGACAGCGCTCGCCATCGCGGTGGGCACGTTGCTGGCCAAGCTCGGCATCCTGGCGGCCGTGGTCGCGTTGTTCGAGACGCGGGTCGCGAAGCTTCGGCTGTTCAGGGTGCCGGAGCTCTTGAGCGTCTCGTTCGTCCTCGCCCTGCTCGCGGTCACCTCGTCCTTTCTGCTGAGGTAGCCCGGTGAACGACGCCTTCTCCCAACTGTCGGTCCTGGGGTCGAGCCTGATGCTGATCTTCGGCCTGATTCTGTTATGGCGGCGCGGTCTGACCGCGTACATCAATGCCTTGGCGGCGCAGTCGGTCGTACTCGCTGCCGTCGCGGCCGTGGTGGCCCACTTCGGCCCGGCGCGTGAGCTGTACTGGGTGGCCCTGCTCCTCTTCCTCATCAAGGCCGTCGCCATCCCCAAGCTCCTCCGGGACATGAAGCGGCGCTTCGGCACGGAGCGGGAGCTGGAGCCCTACGTCAACACGGCGACGTCGCTGGTCATCGCGGGCCTCCTGGTCCTGCTCGGGTACGCGATCATGCGCCCGCTCGTCGCGGTCAGCCGGCTGCCGACGCGAGTCGCCATGCCGCTCGCCATGGGCCTGGTGCTGGTGAGCCTGTTCGTGGTGATCAGCCGCAAGAAGGCGCTCACCCAGGTCGTCGGCTTTCTCATGCTCGAGAACGGCATCGCGCTGCTGGCCGTCCTCGGCACCTACGGGATCCCCCTCATCGTCGAGCTCGGCGTCTTCCTCGACGCGCTCCTGGGGTTCATCGTCATGCAGATCTTCGTCTATCAGATCCACGAGACCTTCGAGACCATCGACGTCGAGCACCTCAACCGGCTGCGTCACTGAGGCCGGCGTGAATCCGTTCTTCCTGCTCCTCGGCCCCCCCATCGTGAGCGCCCTTCTAGCGCTCGCGGTCACACCGTATCGGGCCATCGTCGGCTGGGTGAACGCCGGGCTGTCGCTGCTGCCGGTCCTGGCGGCCCTGATCCTCTGGAGCCACCTGCTCGCCGGCGAGGTCGTCACCGCCGGGCCGAGCGAGTTCTTCCGGGCCGACGCCCTGTCCACGCTGCTCGTGCTCTGCGTGAGCGTGGTGGGTGCGCTGGCCGCCTGGCTGGGGCCGGGCCTGGGCGCCGATGACGGGTACGATGCCCGGCAGGCGCGGCGCTTCCGCGTCTTCGCCAACCTGTTCGCGTTCACGATGCTCTTCGCGGTCACGACCAACAACGTCGGCTTCATGTGGATCGCCGTCGAAGCCACGACGATCACCTCGGCCGTCCTGATTCCCCTCCACGTCAGCAAGGCCTCGGTGGAGGCCTCGTGGAAATACATCCTGATCGGGTCGGTCGGCATCGCGTTGGCGTTCGCAGGCACGGTGCTCGCCTATTTCGACTTCGTGAACGTGGCCGGCCGGCACGAGGCGGCGCTCAACTGGACGGTCTTGATGGCGGCCGCCCCGTCGCTGCATCCGGACGTCGTCGGGCTCGCGTTCGTCTTCCTCCTCATCGGCTACGGGACGAAAGCCGGCCTGGCGCCCATGCACACGTGGCTGCCGGACGCCCACTCGGAAGCGCCAGCGCCGCTGTCCGCGATGATGTCGGGGGTCCTGCTGGCCGTGGCCCTCTATGCCCTCATCCGTTGGGAGGCGGTGGTCCAGGCCGCGGTGGGCTCCGCGTTCACGGATCGGTTGCTCCTCGCCCTGGGGTTGCTCTCGCTGGCGATCGCAGCGTTCAGCCTGCTGGCCCAGCGCAACTACAAGCGCCTGCTCGCCTACTCGAGCGTCGAGCACACGGGGTTGATGTGCGTGGGGCTCGGGCTGGGGCCGTTGGGGGCATTCGCCACGATGCTCCACCTCGTGAACCACACCCTGGTGAAGTCGGCTCTGTTCTTCCTCTCCGGACGGGTGCTGCGGCGCTATCACAGCACGGAGATCGCTCGCGTAACAGGCTTGCTGCGAACCCTGCCGTGGACAGGGGGGTTGTTTGCCGCGGGCGCACTGGCGATCGCGGGGCTGCCCCCCTTCGGGCTGTTCATCTCGGAGTTCGCGCTCGTCCGGGCCGGTGTCGCCGCCGGGCGGCCCTGGACCGTGGCCCTGGTGCTGGGTCTGCTCGCGGTGGCCTTCATCGGGGTCGTCGGCCACGTGAACCGCATGCTCTATGGGGCCCCGTCCCCCGGCGTCGGCGCCGGGGAGGGATCCCTCTGGCCCCTGGTCCCGCTTGGGCTCTGCCTGGCCATCGTCGTGGTCCTCGGATTGACCATCCCGGCGCCCCTCGAGCGCCTGCTGGTGCAGGCCGCGGAGATCGCGGGCAAATGACGGCTGTCGGCCGCGTGGAGATGCTGCTCGCTGGGCGACTGCCGGATCGCCTGTCCGCCCTGCGCCGGGTCCGGGGCAACGAACTGCATTGCGCTGCTCTCCGCGCCGACGTACCCGCCATGGCCGAAATCCTTCGCACCCTCGGCGCCGAGCTGGTGCTGATGGTGGCGGCCGACCGGCGGGGCGAGCGCGGGGGGTTTGAGGTTCACTACCTCTTCGCGCAGCACCGCGAGAACTGGTTCGTACACGCCACGGTCGCGGTGCCGACCGGCGACCCGACGATCGTCTCGGTGGCGACGTTGCATTACCCGGCGTCGCGATTCGAGCGTGAGATTGCCGATCTCTTCGGTATCCGCCCCGAGGGACATCCCGATCCCCGCCCGCTGGTCCGGCATGGGTTCTGGCCGGACGACTACTTTCCGCTTCGTAAGGACGCGGGCGCCCGTGAGTTCAGGGACGACGGACGGCCGTTTCCGTTCCAGCAGGTGGGCGGCGAGGGGGTCTACGAGATCCCGGTGGGCCCCGTCCATGCTGGGGTGATCGAGCCCGGGCACTTCCGCTTCAGCGTCGTGGGCGAGACGATCATCGACATGAAGTCGCGGCTCTACTTCGCCCACAAGGGCACGGAGAAGCTCTTCGAGGGCCGCACGCCGCCGGAGGGCGTCACGCTGGCCGAGCGAATCTCTGGCGATACCACGGTCGGGCACGCGCTCGCGTACTGCCAGGCGCTGGAGGCGGTGGCAGGGGTGCAGGTGCCCGACCGAGCGCGGCACCTGCGCGTCGTGCTGCTGGAGCTGGAGCGCCTTTACAACCACGTGGCGGACTTCGGGATGATCGCGAACGATACCGGGTTCGCCGCCGCCCACTCGCACTGCTTCAGGATCCGCGAGCGGCTGCTTCGCCTCAACAAGCGCGTGACGGGCAACCGGCTGCTCAGGGGCGGGGTCATCCCGGGCGGCGTGGCGATGGACCTGCCGGAGGATGTGGATGTGGTCGCCGAGGTCGAGTCGGTGCTGGCCGATTTCAGAGAGATCGTCGACATCACGCTGAGCAACACGTTGGTCGTCGACCGGCTCGAGGACACGGGCCGGCTCACGACGGTGACGGCTCGCGCCCACGGCGTGCTGGGATTCGTGGCCCGCGCCTCGGGCCTGGATGTCGACGCACGGCGGGACCACCCGTTCGCTGCCTACGGCCAGCTGGCGTTCAGAGTTCCGGTGTTCGAATCGGGCGATGTGAAGGCACGGGCGCTGGTTCGGATCGAGGAGGCCCGGGAATCGGTGGGCCTGATCCGTCAGGCCGTTGGCCGGACGCCCGCAGGCCCCCTCGTCTGCCAGCTCGGGCCGCTGCCAGCGTTCGAGCCGGGCTTCTCTCTGGTCGAAGGCTGGCGCGGGACGATCATCCACTGGGTCACGGTCAACTCTGGGGGAACGCTCGAGCGCGTCAAAGTCCTTGATCCTTCCTTCCTGAACTGGCGCGCGCTGTCGTACGCGCTCCTCAAGAACATCGTTCCAGATTTCCCGCTCTGCAACAAGTCGTTCAACCAGTCCTACTCCGGGAACGATCTCTAGCCCGCGATCCTGGCCCGTCGCCGACAAGGCGATGCTCGGCGACCATCTTCCCCCCTGAGGCATCTCAAGAGCGAGGAGCGGAGGCCCGGTGAACGAGACGATCGCATTCCTGGCCCGTCACGGCGAGGCCGTCCTCTTCGTCTATGTCTTCGCCGACCAGGTCGGGGTGCCGTTGCCCGCCATCCCTGTACTGCTGGCCGCCGGGGCCCTGGCCGGCGCGGGCAAGCTCAGCTTCCCCGTGGCCGTCGCCCTGAGCGTCGCCGCCTCGCTGGTCGCGGATTTCATCTGGTACTTCGCCGGGCGTCTTCGCGGCGCCCGGGTGCTCGGCGTCCTTTGCCGGGTGGCCCTCGAGCCCGACGCCTGCGTTCGCCGAACCGAGAACGCGTTCCTGCGGCACGGGATCCGGTCGCTCATCTTCGCCAAGTTCGTCCCGGGGTTGAGCACGGTGGCGCCGCCGCTGGCCGGGATCTTCCGGGTGAGCGTCCCCCGCTTCGCCCTCTACAGCGCGGCCGCCGCGCTCCTCTGGGCCACGGCCTGGATGGGGCTTGGCTACGCCCTCCGCGACGCCCTCGAGCGCGCCGCCGCCCACGTCAGCGACGTGAGCTCGGCCTTGGTCGCGACGGTCACCGCGATCATCGTCGTCTATGTGGCCTTCAAATGGGTGCAGCGCCGGCGCTTCCTCGGAACCCTCCGGATCGCGCGGCTCAGCGCCGACGAGCTCAAGGGCAAGCTCGACGCGGGCGAGGCGGTGGTCATCGTCGATCTCAGGACCGCCCTCGACGCGGCGGCCGACCCTCACGTCATCCCGGGCGCCATCCGCATGACGGCGGAGGAGATCGAGCAGCGCCACCATGAGCTGCCGCGCGACGTCGACCTGGTCGTCTACTGCTCCTGACCGAACGAAGCGACCAGCGCCCGGGTGGCGCTCATGCTGCGACGCCGCGGGATCCTCCGCGTCCGGCCCCTGGCCGGCGGCCTGGACGGCTGGCGCGCGCGCAGTCTTCCCGTCCAGCCCCTCGGCGTCGAAGCCTCGTAGGCGACGCCGCGCGCCGGGCCGTCCTTGACCCGCGGCCCGCCCTTCACTAAGCTCGGTCTACCGTCCTCACCGACGATCCTCGGCCGCCACGATGAGACGCTGGACTAGGATCTGGAGCCGCTTCGGAGGGCCGCTGCTGACCGTTGCGGCCGTGGCCGTCATCGAGCTGCTTTCGGAGACCGTCCGGCGCATCGCCGACCCCCACGCGATCCTCCTGCTGGCCACGGTGTACTCGACGTTCAACGGGGGCCTGCGCCAGGGGCTGATCAGCGCCGGGATCACGGCGGTCTATCTGGCATACTTCTTCTCGGTCCCGGGCCAGTCCTTCCGGTACGGTGCCGAAGAACTGCAGCGCGTGCTGGTGTGGGCCATCGCCGCGCCCGCGATGGTGCTGATGGTCGGGCTCATGAAGCGCCGGGCCGACCGAGCCTCCGACGAAATCGTGCGCCGAGAGCGCGATCACTCGGTCTCCCTGGAGGGCTTGCTGGCCGAGCGCCAGCGCGCCGAGCAGGCGTTGCGGGCCTCCGAAGAGCGCTACCGGTTGCTCTTCGAGCGAAACCTGGCCGGCATCTTCCGGTCGCAGCGAGACGGGCGCATGCTGGAATGCAACACCGCGCTCGTGCACATCCTGGGATTCGCCTCCCGTGACGAGCTGCTGGCGCACAACGCCGCGGGGTTCTACGCCGACCTGGGAGACCGTGAGCGCCTGTTGAAGCTGCTCCAGCCGGGGGTGGTCGTCAGCAACCACGAGGTCCGGTGGCGGCGGGCCGATGGCCGGCTGATCTGGGTGCTGGTCAACGTGCGCGAGGTCGTCGAGGGGTCGTCCACGTACCTCGAAGGCATCGTGATCGACATTACGGACCGAAAGCGTGGCGAGTCTGCGACTCTGATCTGACCGGGCGCCGAGGTCGGGCGGCGCAAGCCCGACCCGGCCATCTATCACATGCCGCGCGCCAGGAGCGGGGCGCGAGCGTCCGAATGCGTCGAGGCCGCCGTCGCCGTGCGAAGCTTCTCCGGAGCTATCGGAAGCCGTGCGCAAGCGCTTCGCGGGCGCACAGGCGCTGGGAGGCCGAAGTGGCCGCGAGCCTAGTGCCGTTCCAACTTGTTGGTACTAAATCTGGCCACGAACGACGTACACGGTGCCTTCCTAGGCGCGAATAGTTGGAACGGCACTAGTCGAGCCCCTCGTAACGCAAGACGTACAGGCCGTGGTTCTTGTCGGTGAGGTAGATGTACCCGCGCGCGTCCACCAGGACGTCCTCGGACTGGGCGACCAGCTTCCTGGGCAGGACGCCGCGGCGAACGGTGGGATCGGGAGGGACGAAGTACCCGACCTCGCACGGGCGCCGCGGGTCGGCGACATCGACGACCCGGAGCCCCGCGTTGAAGTACGTGAGGAAGATGAGGTCGTCGCGGTCGAGCAGCGCCGCCTGGTGCTGGGGCTGGTGCTGGTTGTGCGGGCCGAAGCGCCCCCCGCGCTCGCAGAAGTTCCGGACCGGCGCGCCCGCGGGCGGCGCCGGGAGCGGGAACAGCGAGACGAGCCGCGGCTCTCGCTCGTCACTCACGTCCACCAGGCCGGCGAATCCCAGAGGCTCTCGGCAGTCCTCGGCGATCGCCTCGGAGTTCACGGCCACGAGCTTGCGGCGTTGGAGCGGCACCGCGGTGTGGACCGCGATGTGCGCCTGGAACGGCGGCGAGAACGGCAGCCGGCTGATCAGGCGGGGCTTCGTGATCTCCGCGAGATCGAGGACGACGAGGCCGGCGCCGCCGTACGGCAGGTACGCACGATCGCGCTCGACGTAGGGGCCGCCGTGGAGCGAAGTCGCCGGTGGCGCGCCGTCCTCGCCGCCCTCTTGCCACTGGCCGGGCGCCCACCAGCGCGCGACCTCGAGGGGACGCGCGGGATCGGCGATATCGATGATCTGGTACACGTTGCCGCTGTAGCCGGGCAGCCCGGCAGCCAGGTGGACGTAGCGTCCGCCGTCGTAGTAGTTGCGGTGCGTCCCCGTCCCCGCCGTCCGCCAGTAGCCGAGCCGCGCCGGCGCCTCCGGGTCGCTCACGTCCAAGATCAGCACGCCCGCCTCGAACGGGCCGTCCGGATCGCCGCCCCAGCCGGGGGCGATCCGCTCCAGCGCGGTGATCATACGGCCGTCGGCGACCTGCACTTGAATGGTCCAGGTGTTGGCCGGCCCCTCCACGAAGCGGACCAGCCGCGGCGAGCGGGGGTCGGTGACGTCGACGATGGACCAGCCGCGATGCCAGAGGTGACCGAGGTAGAGGTAGAAGCGCCCCCCGACCTCCTGCATCGCCAGCTTGAAGCCGGGGCGACCGGCGAGGTCGCTGTAGCCGACGACCTCGACGTGATCGCTCCACCACGGACCGGGCGCGGCGCTCATGGCGTGACCGCGTCCTCCCTACGCGCGCCTCTCCGGGCGATCGGTCGGCCCGGCGGGCGGACGGCTGGCCGCCAGGTCGCGGGGGGAGAGATGAGGCACCGTCTCGCCGGTCTCCACGAACGTCCTGGTGACGTCGGTGATGTTGTAGACCCAGAGGATCATCATGGGTCCGGTCCCCACGTTGCGGAAGCGGTGGTGCCGGCCCTGGGGGATGAAGGCGGTGTCGTACGGCCGCATGCGGACACGGCGGCCGTCGATCTCGGCCTCCGCTTCTCCCTCCAGGACGGTGGTCTGCTCGTCGCAATTGTGGTAGTGGAGAGGAATGCTGCCGCCGGCCGGGAAGCGCGTCACCCCGCTCGTGATGTGGGCGCCCAGCTCCTTGCTGGAAAAGAGCATGGTCTGGACCCCGCCGCCCCGCTCGAAGACCGGCAGCGTGGCGAACGCCAGCACACGCGATTCGATCGTCATGATGTCCCCCTGCTGGTCCGGCGCCGCCGCCGGCGATCGGGCCCGGGAGCGGGCCCGGCTGCGTAGTATAGAGGAGGACAGCGTTCCATGACGGAGAGACCGTCGACCGGCGTGCGCTCCTACGCGGCCCCCCAGCTCGAAGCCTTCGTCGCCCGCGCCCTGGGGGCCGTCGGCCTGCCGCTGAGCGACGCCGCCGAGGTCGCGCGCCTGATGGTGCGAGCCGACCTGCGCGGCGCCGACGGCCACGGCATCTTCCGCCTTCCTCAGTACGTGCGGCGGATCCGCACCGGAGCCGTGAACGTCCGGCCCCGGATCGGCGTGGCGGACGAGACCGAGGCCATGGCGCTCGTCGACGGGGACAACGGCATGGGCCACCTGGTCATGGGCTTCGCCACCCGCCTGGCCATCGACAAGGCGGCCCGCCAGGGCGTGAGCTGGGTGGGCGTGCGCCGGAGCAACCACGCGGGCCCCGCGGCCCTCTACGCCATGATGCCGCTCGAACGGGACATGATCGGGCTCTACCTGGCGGTCGGCAACGCCAATCACCTGCCGCCCTGGGGCGGGATCGAGCTGCTCCTCAGCACCAACCCGATCGCTGTCGCCATCCCGGCCGCGGAGGAGCCGCCCATCGTGCTCGACATGGCCACGACCGTCGCCGCCTACGGCAAGGTGAAGACGGCGGCCCAGCGGGGGGAGATGATGCCGGACGGTTGGATGATCGACACGCAGGGCCGGCCGCTCACCGATCCCCGCCGGGCCGACGAGGGCTTTCTCCTCCCCATCGGGGGTTACAAGGGCTACGGGCTCTCGCTCGTGTTCGGGCTCCTGGCGGGGACGCTCAACGGGGCGGCCAACGGACGCGACGTCGTCGATTTCAACAAGGACGACGTGACTGCCACCAACACCGGGCACGCCATCGTGGCCCTCGACGTCCGCCGCTTCTCGCCCGCGGAGGCCTTCAAGCGGAGCGTCGACACCCTGATCCGCGACATCCGTTGCTCCAAGCGGCTGCCCGGCGTCGAGCGCATCCGGCTGCCCGGCGAGCAGAGCCACGTCACCTTCGTCGAGCGCTCGAAGGACGGCGTCCCCCTCAACCCGGCCCTCCAGACCCAGCTTCACCGGCTGGCCGAGGATCTCGGCATCGCTCCGCTGAGTGGGCTCTAGGTCAGGCTCATCTACGACTAAGGTCCTGTTGACAGGGGCGGGGCTTGCAGCTAGGCTCTTCGCTGCGGAGAGAACTATATAGGGTGCGATAGGTTCTAACCGATAAACCGACGAGGGCGAGCGTTGAAGCGATGACCTGACAGCCTCACCTGGTCACCAGGGCTGTCGGCGAGCGAAATGGTGAAACCGGCAACGTGAGCGTTGCCGGTTTTTTTTGTGGGCCGCGAGGCCCTGGCTCGAGCGAGGAGACGACGGTCCCGTGGCGACACTACCGCAGATTCAACTCCGATGTACCGGCTGTAACCGGCGGTTGGGGGATTTCGTCAACGAGGTGCAGGCGGGACAGGTGATCCTCGAGCTGAAGTGCCCGAGATGCGGCCAACCCCATATGGAAGTCATCCGGCCCTCTTCCCTGCGCGCAGACGAGAACCCTGCCGAGCGTCGCGCGCAACCTCCGAGAGCGCCATGACGAGACCCCTCCGGGCCCGGCTCCAGCGAAGATTCAGGGTCATCTCCGGCGTGTGGGTGTTCGTCATCGTCGTGGGCATGGGCCTGCCAGTTTCGGCCCAGACCGCTACGACGAGCGAGCCGCTCGCTGTGGTGAACGGAGAGGCGATCACGGTCGAGGAGGTTGAAAACGCTCTCGGCGCGCCGCTTCGCCGGCTCGAAAGGCAGATCTACGACATGAAGCGGCAGAAGCTCGAGGCGCTCATCGGCGAGCGGCTCCTCGCGCGGGAAGCGGCGAAGCGGGGCATCTCCGTCCAGGCGCTGCTCGATGCGGAGGTCACGGCAAAGGCTGGACTGGTGAGCGAGCAGGAGGTCGAGACCTTCTTTCAGGCCAACAAGGCCCGACTCAAGGGCGAGGAGGCCGACGTCCGAAAGCGGATCGCGGCGCACCTCCAGCAGCAGAAGCTGGCGGTCCGTCGGGAGACCTTCCTGCAGTCCCTTCGCTCGCAGGCCAGGGTGGTGGTCCATCTCCAGGCGCCGTCCATCTTCCGGCCCGAGGTCGCTGTCGGCGGCGCTCCGTTTCGGGGTCCAGCGGCGGCGCCGGTGACGATCGTCGAGTTCTCGGACTTCCACTGCCCCTTCTGCAAGCAGGTCCTCGGCACGCTTACCCAGCTCCTGTCGCGATACGGCGACCGGGTGAGGCTCGTCTTCCGGAACTTCCCGATTGATGGCCTCCATCCCCAGGCCCGAAAGGCAGCCGAGGCGGCGCGGTGCGCCCACGACCAGGGGAAATTCTGGGAGTATCACGACGTCCTCTTCGCCAATGCGCCCCAGGCCAGTCCGGAGAAGCTCAAGGCGTACGCCGCGCAGGTGGGGCTGGACCTCCCGAGCTTCGAGCGCTGCCTCTCGAGCGGGACGCCCGAGGCCGCGGTGCAGAAGGACGTAGACGAGGGGATCCGCCTCGGGGTGACCGGCACGCCGGCCTTCTTCGTCAACGGCCATCTGCTCTCAGGGGCCCAGCCTCTGGAGAGCTTCGTGCGGGTGATCGAGGGAGAGCTCGCGCACGCGCGATGAGGGGTGAGAGGCCGAGCGAGAGGGAGCCCACAATGGGTGACAGCCCAGCCCCCGCGATGTCGAGCCCGGCACTGCTCGATAATGACGCCGCCCGGGCGTTTCTCGAGCGCTTCCGGTGGCCGAGCGACTCTCGCTCGCCGGAGTTCCTTATGAGAAGATCCTGGCCCACATGATGAGGATGAGGCCGGAAAACCTCGCCAGCGGTGGCCGCGAGTCAGTGGCGTGAGGCAGCCGTGGGTTTGTAATGTTGCCGTTGACATGCCCGACGGGAGGAGGTCCTGCTTGCGGAACATCACCACGAGTTGAAATGTCAGAACATGCGGGACATGCAGGTCACCGCTTGAGAGGGTGATCGAACCAACCTGACCGCGTAACTCAAGAGCCCCGCTGAGGGCCGTCCCCGAGTTCCCCGAGAACCGCGTAGAGGTCCTTCCAGAGGCCCGACCTGAGCGCCGTCGAGCGCCAGTTCGGGC
>DASYUQ010000155.1 GCA_036001065.1 Candidatus Methylomirabilota bacterium | reverse complement strand
GGCACGATGCCGCGCGGCAGGAAGAAGACCAGCAGGACGAGGATGACGCCGTAGGCCAGCATCTGCCACTGCCATGACGTCGCCGCGCGCAGCGCCTCCGGCAGCACCGTGAAGAGGGCGGCGCCGACCAAAGGGCCGGCCAGTGTGCCCTTGCCGCCGGCGACCACCATGATCACCATCGTGACCGTGTAGGTGAAGAGGAAGACCTCGGGGCTGACGAAGCGCGTGTAGTGGGCGTAGAGGCTGCCGGCCATCCCCGCCAGGGCCGCGCTGACGACCGCCGCCAGCACCAGATAGCGGGTGACGTCGATGCCGACCGACTCCGCCAGCGCCTCGTTCTCGCGCAGGGCCAGGAACGCGCGGCCGATCCGCGAGTACACCAGCCGGTGGCAGACGACGTAGGCCAGGGCCAGGGCGGCGAGGACCAGATAGTAGTAGGCGGGCTTGCCCCGCAGCGACCACGGCCCCAGGGAGGGGGCGGGGACGCCCGGCAGACCGAGCGGGCCGTTGGTGAGATCCATCCAGTTCACGCTCACGAGCGAGATCACGCCGGCGAAGCTGAGGGTGACGAGGACGAAGTAGGCTCCCCGCAGCTTGAGCGCCAGCCGCCCGATGGCCCAACCCGCCAGGCCGGCGGCGACCGCGGCCGCCGGCAGGCCCAGCCAGAACGACCACTCGAGCCGGAGCGTCAGCAGCGCCGAGGTGTAGGCGCCGATGCCGAAGAACGCCGTGTGCCCCAGCGAGAGCTGACCCGTGTAGCCGAGCAGCAGGTTGAGGCTCAGCGCCAGGATCGCGAAGATCCCGGCCATGATGACGATGTGCAGGTAGTAGGGGTTCGGCAGCCAGGCGGGCACCGTCAACGCCAGCCCGGCGGAGAGGAGGACCGCCAGAGGCTTCATCCCACGCGTTCGGCGCGAGCGAAGAGCCCGGACGGCCGGAGGAGGAGCACGAGGATGATGATCACGAAGCCGACCGCGTCCCGGTAGCCGGACGAGACGTAGCCGGCGCCCAGCTCCTCGGCGACGCCGAGCAGGAGCCCGCCCAGCGTCGCTCCCGCGACATTGCCGAGCCCGCCCAGGATCACGACGCAAAAGGCCTTGAGCGAGGCGAGGTCTCCCATCGAGGGATAGGCGAGAAAGATCGGCCCCAGCAGGGCACCGGCGGCCGCCGCCAGCCCGGAGCCGATGGCGAAGGTCGCCGTGTGGATCCGGGCGATGCGCACGCCCATGAGCGCGGCGGTGTCGGCGTCCTGAAACGTGGCGCGCATCGCGCAGCCCAGGCGCGTGCGCTGGATGATCAGGTGGGCGCCGAGAATGAGCGCCAGGGCGGCGGCCAGCACGAAGAGCCTCAGCGGCGCGATGCCGAGGGGGCCCAGCACCAGGGGCGCGGTGGGGAACGGGTGGGGGATGGATTTGGCGACGCCGCCCCAGACCAGCAGCTCTGTGTTCTGCATGGCGATCCAGAGGCCGATCATGACCAGCATCACCGAGTCGATCGACTCGCCCCGGAGCGGACGGAGCAGCACCCGCTCGGTAAGCGCGCCCAGCAGCACCCCCGCCGCAATCGCGACCCCGAGGGCGGCCAGGAAGGGCAGGCCCGACAGGGCCAGCGCCGCGAACGTCGCGTAGGCCCCCAGCGTGTAGAACTCGCCGTGGGCGAAGTTCACGACGTTCATCAGGCCGAAGATGAGGGTGAGCCCGATGCCCAGCAGGGCATACGTCCCACCGAGCACCAGGCCGTTGACCAGGTGTTGCAGGAGCGCGTCCACGGGGCCGCCGGGCTAGCGCTTGGCGATGAAGTCCGGCAGCGCCACCTTGCCGTTCTTGATCTGCACCACGAAGATGCTGGGCTTGCTCTGCCCGCTCTCCTTGCCGGCCGGCCCGTCCTTCTCGAACTGGATGGGGCCGTTGAGGCCCGTGATGCTCACCTTCCAGAGCGCGTCCCGCACCGCCTTGGGGTCGTCCTTGCCGGCGAGGCGGAGAGCCTCGGCGATGGTGGCGATGCCGTCGTGGCCGCGGAAGCCCTCGGTGAGGCCCTCGAACGGATGGCCGCGCTTGGCCCACTCGTCGACGAAAGCCTTGGCGAGCTTGCCGTCGGGCATCGCCTCCGGGAACCACGGCAGGAAGAACAGGATGTGGTAGGTCCCTTCGGCGGCCTCGCCCGCCTGCTTCACCAGCTGGCTCGGCGAGGAGCTGCCGCCGGTGGTGATGATCTTCCGCTGCAGGCGCTGCTCCTGAGCCTGCTTGAGCACCAGGGTGATCTGCTCGACGCTGGTAGTGAGGAACAGCGCGTCCCCGCCCGCGCCCTTGATCTTGGTGAGCTGGGCGCTCATGTCGGTGGCGGCCTGGTCCATGAACTCCGCGGTGCCGACGGCGACGCCCTTCTTCTTCAGCATCTCGCCGAACGCCGTGATGGCCCCGCGGCCCCAGTCCGTGTTCACCGCCAGGAAGTCAGCGCGCTTGACCCCGAGCTTGTCCACGTAGCGCTCCAGGCCCAGCGCTTCCATCTCGCTCGGGGGGCTGATGCGGAACACCCAGGGGTTGCCGCGCCTGGTGATGGAAGCGGCGCTGGACGTCTCGACCACCATCGGGACGCCGTACTCCTCGAGCTTCGGCATGGCGGCCAGCGTCATCGACGAGCCCCAGGCGCCCATAATCGCGGGCACCTTGTCCCGGACGATCAGCTTCTCGGCCGCGCTGGCGGCCTCCTTGGGGTCGGACTTGTTGTCCTCGATCAGTAGCTCGACCTTCCGGCCGCGGACGCCGCCGCGCGCGTTGATCCAGTCGCGCCCGATCTCGGCGCCCATGCGCACGTAGTTGCCGGAGGCGGCGACCGGCCCCGAGAGGGGCTGGATGACGCCGATCTTGACGGGGGCGGGCGACTGGGCGGCGCCGGCGGTCACCAGCGCGGCGCCGACGGCAAGGACGAGGAGGGCGATCCAGAACCCGTGCTTGGACATGACGAGGCCTCCTGCCAGGCAAAGAATTTGCTGGCGAGATAATACAAGAGTCACGGAATCGTTGCTCGATGCGAGGAGGCTCAGCTATGGCGGCGCCCAAGGCGAAAAGTTACAAAGTGCAGTCCTTCGATCACCTGCACGGACTCGACGGCATCTCCGACGCCCAGATCGCCGAGCACCTGAAGCTCTACGAGGGTTACGTCAAGCAGGTGAACGCGCTCAATTCCGAGCTGGCAGCTCTGCGGGGCAAGGGCAAGGCCTCCGGCACCAATCCGGAGTTCGCCGAGCTGACCCGGCGGCTCGGCTTCGAGTACAACGGCATGATCCTGCACGAGTATTACTTCGAGAACCTCCGTCGGGCCGACGACCCCGAGCCGCCGGCCGCCGCCGGCCTGGCCCAGGCGCTGGCCCAGTCGTTCGGGGCGTTCGAGCAGTGGGCGACGGATTTTCAGGCCATCGGGGAGATGCGTGGCATCGGCTGGGCCATCCTGTTCCAGGACCCCATGACCGACCGTCTCAGCAACCACTGGATCACGCTCCACCAGGAAGGCATCCCAGCCGGCTTCAAGCCGCTCCTCGTCATGGACGTGTGGGAGCACGCGTACATGCGGGACTACAAGGCGACCGAGCGGAAGAAGTACGTCGAAGCGTTCTTCCGGAACATCGACTGGGCGCGCGTCGAGCGACGGCTCCGCGAGGAGGTCGCGGTCCGGCCGGCCGCCGCCTGAGTCGCGCAGGTATACTGGCGTCGATGAGGATCCCGCTGCTCGCCCTCGCCGCGCTGATGGCGCTTCAGGCGCCGGCGGGGGCGGCCGGAGACCGTCCGGCCGCCCAGGTCCAGCCCCGCGTGGGGCACCACGTCCGCCGCGCCAGCGAGATCGCCGACCACTTCGACGCCGTGCTCCGCAACGGTTGCCCGCGCTTCACGTCGCCCGCCGGCTGGCAGGCCTACGTCGACGGCGAGGTCGATCGGCTCGTCCTCCTCCTGGCCCACGTCGAGCAGGCCTGGGTGGAGGCGAAGACCACCGGCGACGACGGCGTGCGCCGCGCGGCCAAGGCGCCCCGGCGCCGGCTCGGCGAGACCCGGTCGCTCGTGGACAAGCTCTCGGCGTGTGCCCGCGACAACGGCGCCAGGCTCGAGGTCGGTCCCCTCTGGCGGCGGGTCGAGCGCGAGGTGCCCGTCCGCCAGGCCGAGATCGCCCTTCCACGCTAAGTCGTCGGAGGGGGCCTCGACGGCCCCCTCCGAGACCTCCCCCAGGACAGGTGGCGCGGGCAAAGCCCGCGCTCGGACAGGCCGCCGCTCGAAGCAGCCGGTGCTCGGAGCCGGCGCTCGACACGAGCACGCGCCCTGGGGTATCGTCCCGCGCATGGCACGTTCAGCGTTCTCGCTCGAAGGTAAGGCCGCCGTCATCACCGGCGGTGGCACCGGCATCGGCAAGTCCATCGCCCTGGAGTTCGCGCGGGCCGGGGCGGACGTCGCGATCTGCAGCCGCAAGATCGAGCACCTGGACCCGGTCGCCAAAGCCATCCGCGACCTCGGGCGCCGGTCCTTCGCGACGGTCGTCGATGTGCGCGTCGAGGAGCAGGTGCAGGCCATGGTGGATCAGGCCGCGCGCGAGCTCGGCCGCCTCGACGTCATGGTCAACAACGCCGGCGCCTCCTTCCGGGCCCGGCCCGAGGACATCTCGGTGAACGGCTGGAACGCCGTCGTGGGCATCAACCTCACCGGCGTGTTTCTCGGCTGCAAGTGGGCCCAGCGCCAGATGGTGAAGCAGGGGGGCGGCGGCGTCATCGTCAACGTGGCCTCGATCGCCGGCGTGTACGGCTCCACGATGATGCCCCACTACGGCGCGGCCAAGGCCGCCGTCATCAACCTCACGCGCGCGCTGGGCGTCGCCTGGGCGCGCCAGGGCGTCCGCGTCAACTGCATCGCGCCCGGCCCGGTGGAGACCGAGGGCTATCTCGACGTTCTCCGGAAGACCGATCCCAACGCCGAGAAGACCTACCGTGCGGTGGCCTCGCGCGTGGGGATGGGCCGGTGGGGGCGGGTGGAGGAGATCGCGTATCCGGCGATCTTCCTGGCCTCGGACGCATCCTCGTTCATGACGGGGGAGACGATCATCGTCGACGGTGGCCCCTCGCCGCGGGAGTCGGAGGGCTAGCGGGCGCGCATGCGCGCCCTTGTCATCGGCGCCTCCGGTCAGGTCGGCGCCGCCCTCTGTGCACGCCTGGCGGCGCGCGGCCACTCGGCGGTGGGAACGCACAGCCGCGCCGCGCAGCCCGGCACGCGCCCTCTCGATTTCACCGATGCGTCGGCGACGGCGACGGTGATCGCCGAGACGGCGCCCGACTGGGTCTTCTGCCCGGCGGGACTCACGCACGTCGACTACTGCGAGGACCACCCCGACGAGGCGTTGCGGATCAACCGGGACGCCCCCGCCGCGACGGCCCGGGCCGCCGCCCGACGCGGCGCCGGGCTCGTCTACTACTCGTCGGAGTACGTCTTCGACGGCGTGGCCGGCCCCTACCGCGAGGACGACCCCGTCAACCCCCTGTCGGTTTACGGGCGCAGCAAGCTCGAGGGCGAGCGCGCCGTGCGGGCCGAGAACCCGCGCGCGCTCGTGCTCCGCACCACCGTCGTCTACGGGCCGGAGCCCCAGGGCAAGAACTTCGTCTATCAGCTCCTGGGGCGGGCCCGGGCCGGCGATCGGCTGACCGTCCCCACCGACCAGCGCTCGAGCCCGACCTACAACGCCGACCTCGCCGCGGCCAGCGTCGAGCTGGCGGAGCGCGGGATCGCCGGCCTCGTCCACCTGGCCGGGCCCGTCATCCTCGACCGCCACGCCTTCGCGCTGACCGCCTGCGAGGTCTTCGACCTGGACCCGTCCTTCCTGGTGCCGGCCACGACCGCCGAGCTGGGCCAGCGCTCGGCGCGGCCCCTCAACGCGGGCCTCAAGAGCGAGCGCGCCCGAGCCCTGCTGGAGACGGTCCTGCGCGGCCCCAAGGAGGGCCTGGCGGCCATGCGGGCGGCACTCGGCGGCCGCGTCGGTTGACAGGGTCCGGCGCGCTCAGTAGCATGGACGCTTGCGTTTGCGACGTGGTGACCGTAGCTCAATTGGTCAGAGCACTGGACTGTGGCTCCAGGGGTTGTGGGTTCGATTCCCATCGGTCACCCCACAAGAGGAGATGTGCTGCACGATGCGCCCGTAGCTCAGTTGGATAGAGCGTTGGCCTCCGAAGCCAAAGGCCGCAGGTTCGACTCCTGCCGGGCGCACCAGTTAGAATCGTGGACGGCATCGTCAGTGTGGGCGGGTTCGCGGGCCGTTAGCTCAGTTGGTAGAGCAGCTGACTCTTAATCAGCGGGTCCAAGGTTCGAGTCCTTGACGGCCCACCAATGATCACGGGCGCTTCCGGAACACC